>NZ_CP123622.1:962500-1262500 GCF_029873255.1 Pigmentibacter sp. JX0631
TTTATGGTAGCTTTTACTCTACCTTGACGGTTCTTTCTTTTATGAAGGAACCTTGTAACTCGTCTCTTGCGATACGAATCACTACGCTCCCGCACTCTGTTTCTGCTCTCTTCTCTTGTCAAATAACTTAACCAGTTTCAGGACTTCCACTCTCGTGGAGAACCGTCTGGTGAGTGATGTAGCTACAGAAACCAAAATATTTTGTCAAATTTTTTAATCGAAAATTTTAATTTTTTTTTTATATCATTATAAACAAATGGTTACATGAACAACAGACTTTCCTTTGAATTTTGTAGCATTCGATATAATGTTCTTAACGTTTAGTAGTGCAGTCTTAGAGTTAAGGATAAACCATGAATATTGTTTTGCTAGGTTCTAATGGAAGATTGGGTAGTCTTATACATAATCAGTTAAACGCTGAAAATATTCCCACATTCGCTCTTGCAAAAGAAATTCTTGCAACAAAAAAAGATTTTCAAAATTTTTTCAGCAATCTACCCGAAAATGCAATAATCTTGGATGTAAGTCTTCCAACAGGAACTGAACATTTAATAGAGCAGGTTAAACAACTCAATTCAGAGATTAAAAATAAATTGAAGGGTATCGTCATTGGAACTACGGGGCATACAAATGCTCAACAAGAAAAAATTAAAGATCTTTCTAAAGAAATTCCTATTTGCCTTGTTTCAAATTTCTCTAAAGGAGTTTTTCTATTTGATCAAATTTTAAACGCTAAAACATCTAATGGAATGACTGTCTGCGAATTGGCTCATTCATTAGGCTTTGATCTTGCATTGAATGAAATTCACCACACCCAAAAGAAAGATGCGCCCAGTGGAACAGCAGTTAGCCTTGCAAACACTGCGAATTTGCCTCTTGAACGAATCTCATCGACACGAGTTGGGAATGTCATAGGTGAGCACACTCTGTATTTCAGCCAAGACTCAGAGATGCTCGAAATAAAGCATTCCGCTCACAGCCGAAAATTATTTGCTTTAGGCGCAATCCAAATTTGTAAAAATATAATTGCAAAAAGCCCAAATGCAGGACTTCTCGCAAAAGAAGAATTTTTTACTTAGTAATTCTAAATATATATTCAATCTGTTGCAAAGCATAAATACCTCAATTATACCTTTGCTGGGATGAATCCCAGACATTGCAAGTATGATTAAAATTTAATACCTTAATGTAAATTTTAATTTTTTTCTTAACAAAAACTTCTTGGTTGGAACATGGATACTTTAATTTTAATTTTTCGGATACTTTTCATCATAATTGGTTCACTAACTGCAATTATTTACATTCTCTTTCAATTTTATCAGAAAGTACCAAAAGCAGCATTTAAATTAATCACAGCGGATTACTTGGTTTATTCATTAATTTCATTGATCTTTGGATTTGGAACAAATTCTTACTATGGGCTTGCCTCGTTTATTCCATTGTTACTATTAAAATATGCAGCAAATAAATCGATTGTACCTGAAAAGCTCAACGGTTCTGGATTTTGGATGGAAATCGATTGGAAAAAATTAACTCCAAGAGGATTTAATAGAAATGTTCCAAAACACATTTTAGACGAAATGAATAAAATGTTAAACAGCACCCCTAAAGATACACACTTTATAGTTCCTAGATTTTATGCAATCATTGCTGTAAAATTTATGTTGCGAAAAATGCAAAAAGAATCAAAAAATATGCCAACTAACTTTTCAGTTCAGCAACAAAATATGGGCATGGATCAAATAAATATGCTTGCAGAAAATATCTTAAATTTGGCAAAGGGAAAATCAGAAAAGAAAGATTTTAATATTGGTGTACTTAAAATAACTAGGCACTAATTTATTATTTTTGGTAAATCCATAACCCAAGAAATATTGTTATCATCTCTATTCATTCCAGCAATAAACACTGCTGGAATGCTGTCATTTTCTGAAGAAATATTTAAAATTTCTGCAAATTGCTGAACTTCATCTAGGTTTTTATGTGACTCAACCCATTCTAAGAGAGGTTTCATTGCTGTACCAACCAACACTATTTTAGGACAAAGACTTTCTTCAAAATTTCCAATTAAATCGATTAAAGAAGTAGTTAAAGTACCTGAAAATGGTTTAGATTCTTTATACTTATCTATTCTATTGTCAACACACACAGGAAGTGCTAAAGTTTTTGCCAATGTTTCTGCTGTTTTTAAAGTACGATTTTCGTTACCAGCTACTATTAATACCTCAGAATAAAATTGTAGAGAAGCTTTCATAGCGTTAGAAAAGTCGCTTTGTTGTTTAAATGAACGCCAAATAACTTCGTCGTTTAAAGACTTTGCTCTTTCTGAATAGCTTGTATTAATTGGAATTTTTAGACTTTCAGAAATAAATGTAGATATAGTTTCAGCAAAAGTTTCTGCTCCTTGCTCACCTGTCCTGCTTAAATATTCAGGAGCTCCAGCTTCTCCTTGCGTAAAAAATAAAAATAAAGCTTTCATAATGCTCCTTTCAGTAAAAGCTAGTGTAGCACTCTAATCAATACTCGCTTCACTTAAACTACTATAGTATGTTAGAAAACAATCTTTGCAAAATGTTATGATATCTTTTTGCAAAATATTAAATTGCATTAATAGTATTTCTTAGGAGTTTTAAAATGTCTGCTGATACTGACAACACTCAGAATATTGAATTTGAAAATCATTTTGCTCTAAAGGTTGTCGTAATTTACTTTCCAAATGGCTATCATATAAATAGTGAAGAAAGTTTAAATATCTTAAAAAATGCTTGGTCTAAAAATTTAAAATCTTGGCACTCACCATATACATGCTTGTTTGATTTAAGAAATTTTACAATTAATTCAGAACTGGAACTTGAATTTGAAAAACTAATTAAGTTCTTTAAAAATTTTTTCATGCGAAAAATAATTGGATTTTATGATAAAAATTCACCTTCTGTAAATGTAAGTTTCGATAAAATAGAAGGTTTTGAAGAAGCTGCATCACAAACAGGCCTTGCAAGAGCAAATTCACCAGAAAGAAAAGTAACTGATTTAAGAAGTAAAATACAATTTGATAATGATTTTAACGCACATGTAATGGAAATAAGTTTTTTATCTGAAACTGAATTAAATACTAAAGAAGATCTTGCAATATTAAAATCTAAATTACAAAATAATTTAATGTTATGGCATACTCCTTATTCTATTATTATTAACTGCCTCAATTTAAGTTTTTCAGCAGAAGCTAAAATTGAATTTAATAAAATAAATAAATTTCTGTCAGCTTTTTTCTGCAAAAAGATAGTAGGATATGCTCCAAAAGGACAGAAAGATACTTATCCATTTCTGACCTATCGCTCGCGCCATTTAGCCGCAGGTTCACTGGAAAATGAAGGCTTAGAAGCAGGAGACAAAGCAAATTGCTCTACACGTAAAATTGGCACATAGATAAATTAAAAAGTAGCTATAATTAGACATTCTATAGTTATAGGAGTCTATTTTTATGCCTACTTCAAATACTGATAAAGAAATACAAACTGCATTTGTTAAAAACGCATTACAAAAACTTCAAGAAATGAATGGAATAGCAAACGTTTTATTACGCGAAGGTGCTAAACCTGAGCTTACAGATGCTTTTTCGCGTGCTTCTAACGCATTAAAAAATTTTTCTGTTACTTGCCATCAGAATCAAGTAGCAGATTTTATAGCTGGAAAAATAGATCCTCATTTTGAAGCAATACGTCTTGAAAATGTTAAAGTAACTGATGAACTTAAACAAAACATAAAAGACAAAATGTCTCAACTGAAAGAACTTATCCAAAACATAGCGCAAGATGAAGCTATTGTTGTTCCGCAAGAGACTGAAAATATTCCTAAAGAAGATGAACAAAATTTACACTCCTTACTTTCTGCGATTGGGCAATTAAGTGTTTGGAGTTTTCATGAACTCATGAACACATTAGCAAAAGTCCAAGGTTTTACCGAAATGCTTGATGATATTTATTCGCAAATTCCAGAAGCAGCTAAAGAAAGCCGAGATAATTTAAAAACAATTCAAAATAAATTATTAGCAAATACTTCACATATGACAGGAGTTATAAATAGAATTCGTTCCTTAAGAGGCAAAACTAAAATTGTTATTAAAGAATATAATATTCGTGATGTAGTAAAAAATATTCAAGAACTCACCCAACAGCCTCCCAAAACATTAAATTGGTCATCACTGCATATACCAAGCGTGTTGGTACCTTTTGATCATATTATTTTTGAACAAATTTGGGTACATTTATGGAAATTATTAGGAGAATGGCTTCCTCCAAAAGCTAATGCGCAACCGAAATGTTTTGGAAAAATTGAGTTAAATAAAAATACTAATGATGCTAAATATAAAAACAATATTTCGCTTTATTTTTGGTATGAACCTTATAAATCTGAAACTTTTGACCCCACATCATTAACGTATAGTAAACAAACTCCACAAGCAGATTTAGCTTATGTTTATCATTTTACTTCACAAATTGCGCAAAGAATTCATTCTTCTATCAGTGCAGCTAAAGCACCTTTTGGGGGAACGGTTTTTTCTATAACTCTACCGTGCGCAGATGTTGTTTCATCAGTAAGTGAAACAGGTTATCAAGTTCCCCAACCACTTCATATTGGTAAATTGGCAGAACCAGAAAAAAATTCAAAAACAGTACTAATTATTGATGATGAAAAAGATCTTAGAACAATCTTAAGTTTAAAAGTAAATAAGATGGGATATAATGTTTTTGTCGCTGAAAATATTTCTGAAGCAATTAATTTTTTAGATAGTAAAAAAATTGATTTAATAATTTCTGATCTTTTTATTGGCCAAGAAAGTGGATTAGATTTATTAAAAACATTAACAGTATCAGACTCTAAAATTCCATTTATTTTTATCACTGGTGCAAGTGAAGATGATATTTCAAAACCAATTCTTGATATATTAGCTAAATATTCTAAAGCATTTCTAACAAAACCGATTCCGACTCAGCTTCTAAAAGAAACTCTTGATAAATTTGTCCCAAAGTAATAATATTTTTCCTAAAAATGAAAGGAATTTATATGTTAAAAATTCTTATAAATTATAAATATTTATTTATTTTTAATATTTTTTTTAATGTAACAGTATTTGCTGATAATAATATTGATTTTAAATTTACTTCATCCCAAATTCCTGATAGCGATTATGAAAACATTGTGAAGCCTTTAATTAATCCAACAAGATTTCAATTTATGTCTGCACCAATTCCATCAAGTGGAAAAATTATTCCTTTAGGAATTTCTGCAGGAGGAGGAATATCATACTTTACTCCTCCGCAATCAATGATAGATTCTTTAAATAAATATTCTGATTCAGCTAATAATTTTCCAAATAGCATTATAATTCCCAGATTTATTGGAAAAATTGGAATTCCTTTTGGAATTGATGTAGCAGTTAACTATGCTAAGGTTCCACAAAGTACTATTGAGTTTTATGGAATAGGGGGACAATTTATTTTATCTAACCCTAGAGTAATACCAATTTCTTTAGCATTAAGAGGTGGATATACTCAGATTAATGGATTTGCACCTTTTGACGCTAATAGTACTAATGCTGAACTACTTTTAGGCGTTCCTCTTCCAATTTTAAAACCCTACTTTGGAGGAGGAAGCAATTGGTCAAACGCTTCTACTACTTTCAAAATTGGAAATTCAACGTTAACAAAAAGCTCTTCATGGAACGAAATTTATGGAATTATTGGTTTTCAAATTATTACAATCTTAGCTTTAGATGTTGAAGCCCAAATCTCCCCAACTCAAACTATTTATAATGCAAAAATATCATTGGAAATTTAATTATTTTTTATAAAATATTTAATTTTATTTTCCTACAATCAATTATATTTCAATATATTTTAACATTAGGAAAATTTTGCTGCATTAAAGCTTTAAAAAGCAAACCGAAGCTTATTGGAAGTACAACCTGTTTTTTCTAGAGCAGGCTTACTGAAGGAATTCAAGAAGTATTCCTGATATGCCATGGAGGCTTTTTTATGATTTTTTTTACGTTGCAAAAAAAACTG
Source organism: Pigmentibacter sp. JX0631 (assembly GCF_029873255.1). Classification (NCBI taxonomy): domain Bacteria; kingdom Pseudomonadati; phylum Bdellovibrionota; class Oligoflexia; order Silvanigrellales; family Silvanigrellaceae; genus Pigmentibacter; species Pigmentibacter sp. JX0631. The sequence goes on from NZ_CP123622.1 coordinate 968,566, forward strand.
AGGGAACTTGTAACTTCTAAATGCACTTTACTATGGCTTGAAGGAACACAACATGAAAGAGTTCTTAAGATTAAGTTATCTGGGAGTAAAATAATATTAAATTTAGCTAATGGAACAACTAAAGTAATAGCATTTGAGAAATATACATTTACTTCAGTTGGGTTGCAATTTTGGTGCCAGGGAAAACCTGGAGTTTTATATAAGTGGGAGCAGGTAGGAAATACAGAAAGTTATAATAATGAAAAAACAAAACTTGATGATAACGTTCCAGATGATGATCCAACTCCACCAGATATTGCAGCATAGTTTTTTTGATTTCTAAAGATTTTTGGAGTTTTTATGAGGCTAACGGCAAAAATTCTTTCTTGGTTACTCGCTTCGGTTGTCGTAGTGATGATCATGTTTACTAGTTTAGCTATTTATATGCTACAAAAAAATCTTGAAGAAGAGGCATTTCGTTCACATAAACTAATTTACTCTCTATTCTTACCTACAATTACTCGCTATCTTTGGGAATTCGATATTACAGGTATTAAAGAAACATTAACTAATATAATAGAAAATAATTATGCTAATAAAATTTATATTTATGATGCTGATTCAGTTCTAGTTACGTATTTATATAAAGACAAGAAAACAGGAAAGATTTCAAATATTAAAGATACTAAAATGAGTGAATCAGGTAATATTATCACACCAGAATTTAAAATGCAGTTAGATAAAAAATCTTTATCTAATGAAGAATTTTTTATCTATCAAGATAACATAATGAAAGATACCTCTAGAATTATTGGTGCTATGCTACATAAGAAAGGGACAAGCACTAGTTCATCGATTATTGGTTACTTTGTGTTAGACTATTCAACAGATAATATTGCTGTTGCAGTTCAATCTATGGTTCGAGGAGTGGTCATTTTAGCTCTTTGTGTTACCATAATGCTCGTTGTATCAATTGGATTTTTACTGAGACAATCATTGATAAATAATATTTTAAAATTAAGTCAAGCAAGCCTTGATATAACAAGGGGTACTTTTACTCGTATTGAAGAGCCAAAACGCAGCAAAGATGAAATGGTTGATTTAGTAAAAAACTTTAATATTATGATTAGTCAAATAGAAATAAATCAAGAAAATTTAAAATTACTTGCTGAAGAAGGAATTAAGATCTCTAGTAAATTTGATATTAGTGATGTTGCAATTCAAATAGCTGAATCTTTACAAAAAATTGCAAAAATTAATCTGCACATTGAAGTCTTTGTTATCTATTCTATGCTCGCTTCGGATCAAGTAGAAGGATATCATGAGATGATAAAATCAGGACAAAGAAACTTTATTCGCTTTGCAGAAGAATTAAAAGAACCACCAAATAAAAAACGCTTTGTAATAAAAGATAGTGCTGGACGTAATTGTGTTATTTTACAAATTGATGATCTAAGAGCTGTTCATCTGTTTTCCTTTACTGCAGCTCAATCAATTTATAATGCAATATTAGCTTTGCAAATCAGTATTACAAATGCTCTCGATAACATTCGTTTTGTTGCTGAACAAAAAGAACAACAAAGACTCGTCAGTGAGCAAGAAACTGCTCGCTTGGTTCAAAACAATCTCATGCCAAAATTTGAATATAGAAGAGTTGGTTTTTTTGAAATTGCAAATCATTTTGAAGCTGCAACGGAGTGTGCGGGAGATTGGTGGAATTATTATATTTTACCAAACAATAAACTCTTATTACTGCTTGGTGACGTAACAGGACATGGAACTGCAAGTGCAATTTTAACCGCAGTCGTGAAAGGATATTGTGACTCAATTCATATTCAACCAAATATTACAGCGAATGAAATTCTGGCACAATTGGATTCCGTAATTCGTTCGAGTGGTGACGGCAGCAAAGTAATGACAATGTTTTCGGCAATTTTAGACCCAAATAATGGTGTCATAGAGTTTTCAAATGCTGCGCATAATTTCCCAATGTTAATCAAAAGAAATAATGAGAAAAAATCTGTAGAAAAACTTGTCGCTCAAGGTCGTCCATTAGGCTATGAATTAGTTAACAATAAAGAAACAGAAAATCCTTATTCATACGCACTAAAAAGAATTCAACTAGAATCAGGTGATATACTATTTATTTTCTCAGATGGATTAATTGAAGCCGTTAACTCAGAAGGGGAAGAATTTAGTGAAAAAAGGCTTAAAAATGCCTTACAACGTTATTCAGAAAGTGAAGCTTCAATTATAAAAGAAAATATTATGCACGATTTTAGAGAATTTACTTCTTACAAAAAATTAGATGATGATGTTACTTTCCTTGTCTGTAAGTTCAATAAAGAAGCGGCTTGATTTTATTTCTTTACAATTTTAGCTTCAATTTCTAACCATAATTCTTCATTATCGAAAAGTTTTTTCTTATTTACTTGCAAAGATTTTTCTAATTCACTCATTTTTTTATAGTCACTAGGATCAAGCTGGTGCATTTGTGCATCGATTTCTTTTATTTTTTCAGAAATTTGATAAATTTCAAGTTCAATTTTTTCTTTTGATTTTTCCAACTTTTGAATTTCTTTTTTACTATCAATCTCATTATCTTTTGCATTATTCGTAACTTTTGTATTCTCAACGGGCTCATCAATTAATTTCGCCATTTCCATACTTCTATCAGGACTCAAAATATCTGGAAATCCTGATAAGGGAGCAAGACGTTCATAGTCTTCGAGTTTTCCTTCAAATAAAGCAAAACGCCCATCATTGGTCATGGCAAAAACATGTGTACAAATAGAATCAATAAAATTTCTGTCATGGCTGACAAATAATACGGTTCCTTCATATTCATCAATTGCATCAGCTAGTATTTCAGCGCTTGACATGTCTAAGTGGTTTGTGGGTTCATCAAGCAATAAGAAATTTGCATTTTTTAATAATAGACAGGCTAATCCAACTCTACTTTTTTCGCCACCTGAAAGAACTTTCACATATTTAAAAACATCATCACCACGAAATAAAAAGCTTCCTAAAACACTTCTTGCTTTTTTCTCACCAATATTATCAGAAACACTTAAAACATTATCTAAAATAGTTTTATTCTCGTCTAAAGTGTCTAATTGGTCTTGCGCAAAAAAAGCTAAAGAAACATTATGACCTAATGTAAATTCTCCTTCTAAAGGGTTTATTACATTTGATAATGTTTTAAGAAAAGTTGATTTTCCAATACCATTTGGACCAATAATTGCAATTTTCTGACCACGCAAAACATTTAATTCTATATGTTTTGAAAGAATAGACTGATAACCAATACTCATTTTTTCAACTTTTAAAACTTCTTTCCCACTTTGCGTTACCTTGGGTAAAGAAAAAGAAATTTCATCAACAGAATTATCTATATCAAAGCTACCTTCTACTTCTTTCATTCTTTCAAGCATTTTCATCCGGCTTTGAGCTTGTTTTGCTTTAGAAGCTTTTGCTTTAAATCTATCGACAAACCGTTGAATTTCATCTGCTCGTTTTTTATGGCGTTCATATGCTGCTGTTTCAAGTTCGAGTCGTTGCTCTCTTTGTTCAAGAAATGAATCAAAATTTCCTTTATAAGGAGTAAATTTTCCGTTGAATAAATGTAAAGTAATTGTTGATAATCTGTTTAATAAGGCTCTATCATGGGAGACAAAAAGAAGGGTTCCGGCAAAACTTTGCAAAAACTTTTCTACCCATATAAGACTTGGTAAATCTAGGTGATTTGTAGGCTCATCGAGAACCAAAAAATCTGGATCATTTAAAAAGACTTTTGCAAGCTCAAGACGCATGCGCCATCCACCTGAAAGCTGTTTAGGACTTTTATGGAGTTGATTTCCAAGAAACCCTAAGCCAACTAAAATTCCTTTCGCTCTGGCTTCAAGAGCGTAGCCTCCTGCTTCTCGAAAAGCATCTTCTATTTTTTCAAATTTTTTATGCACATCTTCGCTATAATTATTTTCCATTTCTAATAAAATAAGATCTAAATCGTGTTTTAATTTTTTTAACTTTAAAGCACCATCCATACATTCTTCTAGGACTGTATCTTTTGGATTCTGATTAGGTTCTTGGGGCAAATAACCTAAATTCATTTTAGCTGGTTTTAGAATTTGTCCATCATCAGGTTCTTCAATACTACAAAGTATATTTAGCAAAGTTGATTTACCAGCACCATTTGGTCCAACTAAAGCAATTCGCTCTCCTTCAGGAAAGTGATATGAAGACTGACTAAATAGTATTTTACTGCCATATGCTTTACTTAAGTTTTCTATTCGAATCATTTTATTATTCCAATTTTAGTTCATACTTTCTTTGGGTCCAATGAAGTAAATCTGCTAATGCTTCGTTCCGTATTGGATCAATTTCATTAAAAATTTCATGCCCAGCTCCTTGCAACACTCTTAAAGAACTATCATTATGCGAAAAATAAGGCACGCATTTTTTAGTTACATCAACTTTTACTAATTTGTCATCCTCTGCCGCAACTATTGTAACAGGGGCGCTAATTAGTCGTATTGCTTGAATTATTTTTTTTTCTTCCACAGCACCTAAAAATGTATTCCCCATGCGAGCTGTTATGGTTGTTAACCGCAGAGTATCTTCTTCAGCAGCAATATTATTTTCAGGATTATTTGATAAGTCATCTGAAGGTATGCCTATCGGAGCAGTTAATTGCGGTAAATATTTTGCCACGCTATTAGCGAGAAACTTTTTCCAACCTGGAATAGATTTTTTAATAGCATAACAAGGTGAACTTAAAAAAACGGGCGGGCAAGAATCCGCCAGATGGGCAGCGGCATAAGTGACTAAAAGAGACCCAAAACTGTGCCCCATTATTCCAAAAAAAGAATCTTTTTGTTTAGTTAAACCTAGTAATTGTTTCACGTGATTGGTCATAAAAATAACATCAAGAACCATTGCGTGTAAATTTTCAGCGTCACCCCGTTTCGGACCTGACTTTCCGTGCCCCCTTATGTCAAAGATAGCAAAGGCAAGATTTTGTGAACAAATAGCTTTTGCAACATGTGCATATCTGCCGCTGTGCTCACCAAATCCATGTACGGCAAGAACAACACCATTCAATTTTGACTCAGTAACAGTATTTTTTGACGGAGTATAAACTCTAAAAAATAATTCATTTCCATCGAAACTTTTTATGTTTTCAGCACGTTCTTGAAACATTTGTAATTACCCCTTGCTTCAAAATTTCCTATAGATTTTCAGATAGCTGCAATGTTTTCACACAACTTTTCTTCCAAAACAATTTATCCTACAAAAAGAATTTTATTCTTCTTTGGATGCTCAAAAGGAGGTCATATGCTTCGGAGTTTAAATACAGCCGCAACAGGAATGGATTCCCAGCAACGCCTAATAGATACTCTCTCGAACAATATGGCTAACGTGAACACTATTGGTTTTAAAGCAAGTAAAGCGTATTTTCATGATTTGCTCTATCAAAATATCAGAGCTCCTGGACTCCAGACTACGACAGGTGTGATAGCTCCAAGTGGAATCCAAATTGGAAATGGTTCTAAGATAGTTTCTGTAGAAAAATCGTTTGATGAAGGTGCTATTAAAATTACAAACAAAGATACAGACATGGCCATTATGGGGAAGGGTTTTTTTCGAATTCAACTATCTGATGGAACCATTGGTTACACAAGAGATGGAACTTTTAGAAGAAGTGCTGATGGTAGAATTGTTACTTCAGAAGGTCTACCACTCATCCCTGAAATTGTGATTCCACCTAATACCCTCCATTTAACTATTGGCTTAGATGGTTTGGTATCAGCAAAAGTGAGTGGTGAACAAGAACCAAGAAATTTAGGACAAATTTTGTTAGCGAATTTTATAAATCCTGCTGGATTAAATTCAATGGGTCGAAATTTGTATACAGTAACACCATCCTCAGGTGAACCTATTGTAGCAATTCCTGGAGAAAATGGAATTGGAAATATCGATCAAGGAGAACTTGAAACCAGTAACGTTAATATTGTTGAAGAAATGGTTCAACTTATTGTTGGTCAAAGAGCTTATGAACTAAACAGTAAAGTAATCAAAACTGGGGATGAAATGCTATCTTCAACTAATCAAATGAAATAATGGATAGTAAAAATGTTATCTGCGTTACCTTCTATTTATGTTGAATATAAAAATCTTGCAAAAGCAGATAGTATTGCTGAAATCCAAAAAGATCTTATTGTGCAATTCATGAAAAATTTAAAAAAAGATGACAATATCATTGTGGATAATTCTAATCACCAAAAAACAGAAAATGAAAAAGATATTAATTACATAGTTCGTTGTATACAATGTAACGTAGAAGTCGGTCATGACTATGAAATAATCCATTCATCAGTCAATAAAACAAAAAATGCTTTTACTAATCAATATGTTTTTGATCTAAGAAATGAAAAAAATCAAAAAACAACTTGGCGTCTTGAAATAACCGAAAAAAAAATAATTTTCTTTATTTCTGCTAAAAGTAATTTATTAATAAATAACATTCTAACTGATAAAGATTTAGAAATATCTCAATGCAATACTGATGATTTAAAATGCAATCCCAAAAATTATTTTTTAAATAAATCAGACGCTCAATCAAATCTAATTAAAGTAACCAATAAAAGGACAAACACACCAATTAGACAAGGAAAAGAAATTGATATACTAACTTTGTCACAGGAAATTCTTGTTCATTCAGGAGAAAAAATAAAAATTATTTATTCTCCTACAGATAACCTAACTATTCAGACTTATGGAAAATCTCTTACTAATGGTGGACTTGGTGAGACTATTCGTGTTCAAATAAGCAACTGGTTTGACAATAGTTCAGTTTCACAACCCGCTGGAATTATTGAAGGAACTGTGGTAGCTCCTGGTGAGGTTAAATATGCAGTCAAACAATAAATACCAAAAATATCAACATATTTTTGATGAAATTAATTTGCGCGAAGAAGATGGTTATGTTGAATCAAATTTAAATAAAATTTTTCATGAGTTACAAACAAAGCCACATAAATATAAAGCAAAAACGAAACAAGAAAAAAAAGATCTTTGGTTTACAACGGTAGATAAATACCTAAATTCAATAGAGTATGCAATTGACAAAGGTAACAGCACAACTAAAAAAATGTCGCACGCCCTAGATAACATCCCCGAACCAACTTCTAAAAAATTTGTTGTAAGATTTACAATACTTTTTGTTGTTCTTGCACTAATTATTTTTTTTGCCAGTTGCAACAAAGCTTCTGCGCAGATCATTCCTTCAACCCAAGATTTACCTTTGCCTTTATCTAAAGCGGTCGAATTAAATAATCAAAAAAATCAACTTTCCCAAGAAAAGGAACAAGAACGTTTCTTTATTAAACGTGAAAAAATGCAAATAAAAATGAAAGAACCAGGTTCTACTACCGGAAGCATTTGGGCTGATTCTAGCCAGCCAAAATCTCTTGCAACCGAATATCAACCAACTCGTACGGGAGAAATAGTAACAGTTAACATTCCTGAAGATCTGCAATTTAAACCGCAGGAACAAGCAGGAAACAATAATTCAAATCAAAAGTATGATCCAATAAAAACATTGAAGTTTGAAGTAGTCGGATTTGAACCCGGTGGAGATGTCTATCTGCGTGGAACAAAAAATTATGTCAGTGAATCTGGTGAACAAAAAAATATCATGATCATGGCAAAAATGCCGCAAAGAAATTTAAATAAATTTGAAATCGAGGCTAAAGATCTCACACAAGTAGCTATTACGAATAATAATAATGGAATGGTTTCAGAATATGCTGCTGCAGGTTGGGATTTAACCGTATCCAGACAACTTTCAGGATATGCTCCTGATTTAAATGCTGGCATTGCTGCGCTTGATGGCCAAAAAAAGGAGTTAGAAGTTCAACAAAAAGCTTTAAAAGATCAACAAAAATCAATCACAGAAGAAGCTGATAGATTAAAGAAAGATAGAAATAGATTAAATGCAGAAGCAGCTCAAGCTAGGCAATTACTAGATTCCGCAACAATTATGGATCCTCCTGAAGAAGATGGAAACGGAAAAGATAAGAAAGGTAACGGAGGAAATAATAAACAAAATGCAGCCAGTGGAAACAGTGGAAACTCTAGTAATAATAAAAATGCTTCTGGCCAAGGAAATGGAAAAAAGTAAGAAATAAAAAAGGAGGTTTACTTGTTAAAAATACTTAAATTAAAAATTTTTATCAGCAAACTTCTTTTTGTTACATTATTGTCTAATTCTGCTCAATGTTTTGCCCAAGAAAAAGAAGCAGGTATTCGAATTAAAGATTTAGTAGAAATTAGAGGAGTTCGAGGCAATTCACTCACTGGGTTAGGTCTTGTAGTAGGTTTACAGGGTACTGGTGACAGTAAAGCCAGTGTAGCTACAAATAAAGCAGCTGCTTCCGTCCTGAATAGACTCGGCATGAGCGTTACAGCGAACGAAGTCATAACAAAAAATACAGCCGTTGTTGCCGTTACAGCATCACTCCCTCCCTTTGCAAGAATAGGTGATAAAATTGATGTACGAATTTCTAGTATTGGAGATAGCAGCAGTTTAGAAGGTGGTACCTTATTATTAACAACCTTAACAGCAGCTGATGGACAAGTATATGCGACAGCACAAGGAAGTATAACACAGGGAACTTCAATGGCAGGAAACGAAGGAGGTGCTGGTCAACCTGCAAAAAGCTCTGCACCCAAAACTGTTTCTCTTGCTTTAAATGGTATTGTGGAAAAAGAATTTCCCGCTACTTTTATTAATAATAATAAAATAGAATTAAGTTTAATTAATGCTGATTTTACAACTGCAAGTAGAATAGCAAAAGTTCTAAATGATTATTTTAATGATTTCATAGCAGACCCTGTTAACAGTGGATTGATTTCTGTAAAACTTCCAAGAACTGTTACAAGAAATAATCCAAGCTTTAATCCTGTTACTTTTGTAGCAATTCTTGAACAATTAAAAGTCGTTCCTGATTCTGTTGCGCAAATTGTAATTAATGAAAGAACAGGAACAATTATAGCTGGAAATAATGTTATTTTAGAACCTGTTGCTATTAGCCATGGAAGACTTGAAATTATAGTTGGAAAAAAATCAAGTAAAGTAGCTGATCTTCCCTTAACAACGACTGTTGGCGAATTAGTGAGAGCCTTAAATACCTTAGGCGCAGGCCCAAAAGATGTTGTTTCTATTCTTCAGACTTTAGAAAGTTCCAAAGCCTTAAGAGCTAAAATAAAGATTTTATAAAGGAATGAGGCATGCGAATAAATTTAATGGATTCTGCTACGAAATATAATTCAAATGAACTTTCTACTAATGAAATTAGTAATGAAAAACCTCTTTCTGAATTTGAAAAGAAAAAAATTGAAAAATTAAAAGAGGCGCAAAATGTAGCAAAGGAATTTGAAAGTATCTATCTAGACATGATGATTAAAAGCATGCGCCAAACTGCAAAGCCAGAGGATGAAAGTAACGCCCATGATATTTTCCAAAGTATGCTAGATGGAGAATATTCTAAACTTATGGCTGATTCTCAAAACTTTGGTATTCGGGATCTGGTTTTAAATTGGATGAAAGAAAATGATCCCATGTTAAATCCCAATTTAAAAACTCTGAATTCAAAATCTTTAGAAAACGAAATAAAATCAACCCGTAATACAATAAACGAAATAAAAAACAATAATTACCTGAATAAATTTGCTTTAGATCAATATAAAATAGAATTAAATAAATAACTTTTTTTAATTCGCAATATAGTATCCATTAGAAGACATAACAGTACCCGATAGGTTTAATTTTTCACTCGCTAATGAAAAATTAATATCTTCAAGTTCCGCATTAGATGTCCTGTCTAAATTAATTGTTAGCTCAGTAAATGAATTGCCAAAATCTTTGGAAACAAACACTTTTTGCGTAGTCACAACAAATAGAGAATTTCCAATAACTTTGACAGATTTTATTGCACTTTCAATCAATCTTGAATTTATTTTATTGGCAGTACGATTATATATATGCAGTCCTTTATTTGTTCCGATAAATAATTTATTTTCAGTAAAATCAATTGCAGAAATTGTTAATCCATCTAATTTTATAGGCTGTTTATCAAAGTTTATTAAATCTTTTGTAAAATAAATTTCATTATTTATTGTGAAGTAAATATTATTTAAATTTGTAGAAAAATATTCAAAAGAAAAATCGTAATTTTTTACAAAATTTCCATTCTTGAATTTAAAAATGCCGCTTCTACCTTTTATGTACAATTCATTATCAAAAATAAAAAACTTCTTTAATGAAGAATCATTATAACTGATTTGTTCTAGGCGTAAAGTCGATGAATTTTCTTTATAAATAAAATTACTAGAAAGAAAATACATGTTTCCTTGATAAAAAATACCATCAAGGAAATTACTTTGATCGGTTGAATTAGAAAGCGGAAGAAGTACAGAACTAACAAGACTTAAACTTTTCTTTTTTCTAATTTCATTTTCAGAAATAATATAATAGTAATTATTTCCTTCAATTACTTTAATTAATTTTTCATTATTCTTAACAAATTTATTAAAATTTAAATCTTCATTTAGGGACAACAAAAACATGTTTTCATTTTTTATAATATAGGAATAATGGAAGAAACCTTCTAAATTATCTATAGCATTATCATTAAATGCACTACTTTTTTTAAATACACCATTTAAACCATTCGTAGAAGCATACAACCCATGGCTAGTGCTAAATAAGACATAATTATTATAAAAATAGATATTTTTTAAATTAATATTTACAGGGATATTTAAAGCAATTTTTTTAAATTTTATAGCGATATTACTTTCCCAATTTCCGACACCATCCATCTCACTATAATACAGAGATTTCTCAGTCAATAAAAACAATTTTTTATTGATAAATTTAACAGATTGAATATTTTCAACAGAAGAAAAATTGTAATCAGATTGTGAAGCGTAATGGATAACAGCTAATTTTAATGAGTTTTGTGGACTAAAAGTGGCTAATAAAATATTTTTATTAGAAAAGACTACTAAGTTATTATTCACATTTTCCAAACCCACCATTGAAAAATTAGAAAATTTATTTTGCAAATAAAAATTTAGTTTTTCCCCATTTTTAGAACAATATAATCCTCTTGAATTAACATTACTTCTAATTAATAAACAAATACTACTATTTACTTCGGTTAATGCTATAACATTATTTTCGTCAAAACTAATTTCATCATTATTTTCAGTAAAAATTGCTACTGGAATTTTTGTAAATTCATCTTTTCCAAAATTCTTCGCCACAAATAGCCCTTTTTCTTGTCCCGATTTCAAAATATATATTTTATCTTTTGCCTTAAATATTTTAAGTACAGAATTCATTTCAAGTTTTTTTGGATAAAATGAATTTAAATATTTAAAACCCATGTTTGTGGCTGCAATAATGTCATCTTGAGTAACTAAAACTCCTAAAAAACTTGATGCCCCCGTAGGATCCTTTTTAAAAAGAGGGGTTACTTCACTACTTAAACTGAATTTTTTTGTATATATCCCATTTTCTTTTGTACAATTTATCCCATTTTCTTTTGTGTTATTATTAACAAAACACATTGCAGCGATATATAAAGAGTCTCCAAACAATTTCATGTCATAAATATCATTGTTCTTAAAAGATAGATCCTCAACAAATCCATCTAAAAGAACATTTTCATAATCACTTCCAACGGCAGTTGATTTTGAGAAAAACAATCCCGAGTTTGTTCCTAAAACAACTCTTCCTTCATATGTGTACAAACTTTTTATTTCGTTTTGTGAAATATTCCTTCCAACTATTGGAATATCCGTTGCTATTTGAATAAAATTTTGACCGCCATTTTTTGAATAAAAAATATCTTTACCACGTACAGCAAAAATATTATTTTTTTCTGCAAATATGTCTTGAAAAATTCTAAAATTATATCCATTTATTTTAACAGGAATACTTTGTAAATTAATATTGTTATTATCAATACTAAAAAGGCCATTTTGCTTTGTGGCCAAATATACTTTTCTACCATTATTAGCTATACTAACAAAATCATCCACAGTTATTATTGAGTTTTTAATATTAAGTTTTTTTTCAATTTTCTTAAATACAGAAGGATTGTTTAAATCAGCAAAATATACCCCCCCTTTTTTACTTTCCTTATTATGTTTAAATGCTACGACATAAATTTTATCATTATGAACCGTAAGTCCTCTAATTTCAATTCCTTTAGGAATCCCATTTACCGCATTAAATTGACCATTTACTCCATTTTTTGATACATACAAAGATTCTTTATCCGCACTATTCACAGCTACAAAAAGTAAATTTTCGTGTTTAAAAACCCTGAATATTGATAATTCATTAAAATCATTTGAATTAGAGACTGAATTTGAATTATTGTCTAATAATAATTCTAGATCTTTCTTAAATTCTTTTGTTTCTGCTTCTGCATGTGGATATTTAAATTCTACTCCTAATGAAAAATTTCTTTTCGAAATACTCGTGTGAGGTAAAAATAATTTAGCTTGACAAGTTTCATTTACTTGCAATATTTTATTTAAGCAATTTTCATCAGTCATAAATTCATTCAAAAAATTTTCTATTTTTACAGGTGAAGTTCCATTATTTTTAAGCTCAATAGTCTCTGAATAAAATTGATTAACTTTAAATTTATTTTGTAAATTTGGGGATATTTCTAGGGAAAAAACACTACTGTAAAAATTTTTCTCATTTAATTTTTCTTCTATATTGCTGAAAATAATTTCTATATTATGAGAAATTAGCTTCTTAATTTTAAAAAAATATTGAGTACTATAATTTGTATTTAATGTATTAGTACTTCTAATTAATTGCAATATTTTAGAATCATAGTTATCAATCGGAATATCAATTCCAATTTCATTCGAAAAAGAAAATTTTTCATTATTCTTAGTATTAATTTCTAAATATATTAAATTTAAATTGCATTTTATGTCATCTTTTTTTAAAAATAATTGATTTTCTATTCCCTCTGAAAAATTGTTAATTTGCCAAATTTCATCATTTTTCCGACCAAAGCAATTAATATATTTTCCTTTTGCAATAACTTCCGAAATTTCATTATTACCAATGGAACTATAATTTTTATTTATACTTATTTTTGGGTAGATTCCTTCTTCTAATAAAATATTTTTCTCTGAATCGGAATTATTACGACAACTAGTAGAAATAATTATTGCAAAAAACAGATAAGTTAAGAAACCAAAATATTTCACAATTTTCTCCATTTTTAATTTTCTTAAATTTGAATTGCTGAAAAATTACTTATCTTTTTTTTTAAGATAAATTTTCATAACTGATTATAATAAAAATGAAATTCTTTCAATCTACAAATTTTTCTTTTTTGTAAAAAATTCTTTTAATTAGGGAGTGTTCTCCAATATTGAAGAAGATTTGATTTTTGGCATGTTTCCCGCAAAATCTGGAGAAAGCATAACATTTATTGACAAATATAATAATATTTGCTAGCATCATCTCTGCTGGGGGTGAAGAAAATATGTCTGAAAAGTTTCGAGTTATAACAGAGCTAGTAAGTAAAGATGGAATAATAATAGAGCGGAAAGAAGTATCTTCTTGCGAGTTATCTGAACCTTTAAATATAGAAGAATTAGGATATACCCATGTAGCACAAATAGAAATATTAAAAGATATTACTGAAAATAAAATACACCATCAAACAAAATTAATAAGATCTAACACAATATGCCCTTCTTGCGGAAAAACAACTAATAAACATGGTACTTTTACTTCAAATTTTCATTCTGTATTTAGTGATCATAAAGTTCAAATTCAAAGAAGAAATTGCAATTGTGGTTGGACAAATAAGTTTACGCTTGAGGGGCTATTTGGGTCTGCATTTCACCCTGATCTATTGAAATTGCAGTGTGAATTTGGTTCAGATAATAGTTTTAAGCGAGCAGAAAATCTTTTAAAAGCTCTAAATACAAGACATCGTCCAGTAAATAATCATGTTCGTATTTCAAAAACAATTGAAAAAATAGGTTCTATAATAGGAGAATTTAAGACAGAAAATCCTGTGCAAATAGAAAAACCTGCAAATATTATGGTTGCCCAGATCGATGGTGGACATATTCAGCCAAAAGACAAAGACTTACGTAGTTATGAAGTTCTTGTAGCAAAATGCTATAATTTAGAAAATCAGATAGAAAAGGATCAACATCATACTGAACTATTAAAAAGTACTTGTATAGCTTCTGCTTTATCCGATCAAGGAGAGACAATAAAAAAGCAACTTATTTATGCCGCTTTATCTGAAGGAATGACTAAAGAAACCACTGTATATGCCTTATCAGATGGAACTAAAAATTGTTGGTTTGCACTTTCTATTTTATCTGGAAAATGCTCTCAACTTATAAAAATATTGGACTGGGAACATATTGCACGTAAGTTTAAGCTTGTAGAACAAACCTTAGCAGATGAATTAAAAGATAAATTAGAAAGTGCAAACAGAAAATTATGGCATGGAAATAGCAAAGATTGCATAGAAAAACTTTTATATATCAGAAATGAATTGGGAGAAATAGAAAATAAGAAGTTAAATAATTTAACTGAATACCTTGTTAGGAATGAACATTACCTTATAAATTATGAAGAACAAAGGAATAATAATCTTCCCTATACCAGCAATGTAATTGAATCTGCTGTGGATACTCTTATAAATGAAAGACAAAAAAAGAATAAAAAAATGTCTTGGACAAGAGAAGGGGCTCATCATGTCCTTCAAATTAGAGCGTCTATTGCTAGTAAAACATGGGATATTGATTGGAAAGATGCTTTCACAGTTTTAACATCGGCTGTATAAATAATTATCTGTCATTAAATACTATGCTTTCATTCATATTGAAACTTTTTTTACTTTGCAAAATTACTAGTTTTAGATATTCTGTTAAGCGTTAAATTTTTTTAATGAATTTGATTTCTTAGTTTAAAGGATGTCTAATGAATCCGAGCTACATTTTGCGCACAAGTTGTCCTGTTTGTCAGGGTAAAGAAATAAATTTGCATTATTCAAGCCATTTTCCCATACTACCAATTTGCACAGAAAAAAAAGTTGAATTTGATATCAACATCCCCTTTGAAATAGGAATATGCAATGAATGCGGTCTCATTCAGTTAACGAAACTAGTGGAACCTTCTCTACTCTATGACAATTTCCACTCTGAAGGTCTTGGTGAAACATGGAATAATCATTATGAGGCATTTTCAAATATAATTAAAAAACTACCAGTTAGGGTAGCTTTAGAAGTAGGAGCTGGTCAGGGTAAATTAACAGAAAAATTAAAAGAAAAGTTGCATTTGACTGTAGTTGATCCTTTATATAGAGGTAATAGAAATAATATTGAAGTTTTTAGCACTATGTTTGATTCGAATATAAGCGACACTATGATGGGTAAATTTGAAATGGTTTACTCTTCCCATACTTTAGAACATTTTTATGAATTCAATGAATATTTTCAAAATTCTTTTAAAGTTTTGCAAAGTAATGGATTTTTAGTTACCGCTGTTCCAAATTTAGAATTTTCATTTAACACAGGTTATACAAATACTTTAAATACCGAACATACTTCTATTTTAAGTCTATCGCATCTTATAAATCTACATCAAAAAAACGGATTTATAATTAAAAGTATAGAATATTACAAAGATCATAGTATTTATATTACTTCTCAAAAATCAGAAAAAATAAACACAAAGATAAATTCAGTAGAATATTCTCAGGTTTTACTTGAAAATTTTATTCTTCGAATAAAAAACAAAATTGATATTATTAGAAATAGAGCTAATGATAAAAAAATTAATTATCTTTTTGGTGCGAGTAACTTTGCTCAAACATTATTTGCATTTGGTTTACAAGAAAATTATTTTTCTAATTTATTAGATAATAGTGATATTAAAGCAAAAAAAAGACTATATGGAACTAATTTAGTATCTCTTCATCCAAAAGATATTGACCTTAATTCTGCTCGAATTTTTATTAATGCAGGGACATACTCAAAAGAAATCAATATTCAGCTTAAAAAATTAAACCAAAATATTGAGACAATAATACTATGAATTTATCTATCGTAATTCCTTGTTTTAATGAAGAAAAGGCAATTCCTATTTTACTTGAAAAATATTATAATATTTCACTACTTATACCTCTGCAATTAATTCTTGTAGATAACGGCTCTACCGACAATACGAAAGGAATTATTGAAACTAAAAAATTAGATCCTAAGTTTAATTTTGTTACTTTTTTAAGAATTGAAAAGAATGTGGGTTACGGTCATGGAATTATGTTTGGAATAAAACATACTAAAACAGACTTTATTGGATTTACTCATTCAGATTTACAATGCGATCCTGATGATATATTAAAAGCATACAATAGAATTTTAGAAATTGATCCAAATGATACTAAAGTTTTAATTAAAGGAAGAAGAATAGAAAGGCGGAAAGAGGAAAAATGGATTTCAGCAAAACTTGACTCTATTGCTTCTTTTTTGTTTTTTAGAAAATTTCATGATATTAATGGACAACCAAAAGTTTTCCATCGATCACTTTTAGATTCATATATTTACTATCCAGTTGATATAACATTTGATGTATTTGTAACTTATAAAACAAAGCAACTAGGTTATCAAATAATTGATTTTCCTGTTTACTTTCATAAAAGACAATTTGGAAAATCAAGTTGGAATACTTCTGTTTTAAAACGTTGGAAAACCATTCTATCATTTTTTAAAACAATACTTTTTTTAGTATTTAAAATATATAAATAGGATCTAAAAATTATGATTTTTCAAAAAAACAAAATTAAAACAGTTGTTTTCGACCTTGACGATACATTAATTCCTTCTTCACAATTTTATCATGATTCATATCTTCTATGTGGAATTGACAGCCAAGGTGAAAATTTTAAAACAGCTAAAGAACTTGTTAAAAAAAGTTTAGGTAATAATCACACAAGCTCTCATAATAGAATTTTATACTTTAAAAAATACTTAGAACTAGAAAATAATTTCACTTCTAAAAATCTCATCTCATTAGTCACAAAGTATAATTTCTACTTAAAATTACTAATAAAAGATTTTATTGAAAAATCTAAAAGAAATCTCCTCTTTAGACAATTAAAAGAAAAATATACATTAGCAATTATTACTAATGAAACAACATTAAGTCAAATTATAAAATTAGAGGAAATTGATTCAAATGGGGAATTTTTTAGCAATATAATAACATCTGAAGAAATTGGGGTTGAGAAACCATCAGATGAAATTTATCAATATTTTTTTAAAACTTGTCAGACTCTTCCAGAAAACTGCCTATTTGTTGGAGACAACTTCACAACTGATCTCCAAAAACCAATTTTACTTGGCGCAAGTACAATACTAACTCAAGAATTTAATAATGAAAACGATGACTATCAAATTAATTGTACCAAAATAAAATCTCTAGAAGAATTAAAAGAGGTCTTATAAACATGAGTATAAATGAACTTATTACAGCTTCAAATCTTATTGGAAATAAAATACCATTGTGGAATCAAGGAAAAGGCGGTAACTGTTCTTTTAAAAACAACTTAATAGATAATATTATATGGATAAAAGCATCTGGATACAGATTAGATAAAGTATCTTTAGAATCAGGACTCGTTTCAGTTGATATAGACAAAGCATCTAAAAAACTATTAGAAATATTTCATCAATTTTCAAATAGAGACATTAATTACGATGATGAGAAAGATTATGAGAACATTTTATTAAATTCTGCTTATCATACAAATTCTAATTTAAAACCTTCAATGGAAACAGGACTTCATATTGTCTTAAAAAAAGATTTTGTTTTTCATTTCCACTCAACTGCAGCATTAATAATGTATGAATTTAAAGATAAAACTAATGAATTCTATAAAAAATATCCTCAGTATAAAGTATCTTTTATAAAATTTATACAACCTGGTCTTGAGTTAGCTTATGAAGTATGGAAAAAAAATGAAAGTGATATTTTTATTTTACAAAATCATGGTGTTATTTTACAATCAAACAACATAAATATATTAAAATCATGGGAAATGATGGAAAAAGAATTTTTTCAATTTATAAAACGCCCTGATGTGAATAAATTATACACGTCTAATGCTAATTTTTCCTTAAAAGGCTCATCAGCCCCTCTTAAATTTTACTTCCCCGATTCATTAGTTTTTGAAAATAATTTAATTTCAATTTTAAAATTTATAAAGACAAAAAATGGTCAAAATTATTATGAAATAGATCCTCTCAAAAAAGAATTAGATAAAAATGCTTTTGAGCTTTGGGAAGCCACGTCTTTAATTTATAATTATTTCCCACAAACGTTAGAAATACCCAAAGAAGCGGGAAAAAGAACAATCGATCTTCCTTTTGAAAAACATAGAGTTTCACAAACACAATAATGAGGATTATAAAACATGTCCAAAATAAAAATTCATTTGTTGATTCCCATGTCTGGCGAAGGAATTCGCTTTCAAAATTATGGTTATACTATTCCTAAACCTCTCGTTCCTATTTCTGGTGAACCAATGATATCAAGAGTACTTGATAATTTCCCAGAGCATTGGGAATCACATTTTGTCATATCAGAGAATCATGCAAAAACACAATTACCCAGTATACTAAAAGATCTAAGAAAGAATTGTAACATATCGATAATTCCCCCCCATAAATTAGGTCCTTCATTTGCTGCACTTGAAGCCTTAAAACATATCCCCGTCAATGAACCTGTTTTTGTCAGTTACTGTGATTATGGAATGATTTGGGATAGTAGCCAATTTGAAAGATTTATTGTCGATTCTTCTTGTGAGATCGCCCTTGTTTCTTATCGAGGATTCCATGCTCATTATTTAACAAGCCAAACTTATGCCTATTCAAAAATGAGTGGTGAGTTGGTAGATTGTGTGAAAGAAAAAGGATCTTTTACAGATAATAGAGAGAATGAATTTGCATCTAGTGGTGGATATTATTTTCGTTCAGCTGGTCTATTAAAAGAATGTATTGATTTTCAAGTATCTAAAAATCTCAGCTATAATGGAGAGTTTTACACGAGTTTAACAGTTCAAGCATACTTGCAACAGAATCCATTAGCTCATGTAAGAGTATTTGAAATACCGGGTTTTTTTCAATGGGGAACCCCAGAGGATATTGTAACTTTTGAATATTGGGAAAAAACTTTTCGAGCATACAATCGAAATCAAAGACAACCAATTAAATACACTGAGCAAATAATCATGCCTATGGCAGGAAAAGGCTCTCGATTCTTAGAAAGTTCAAAACGTCCTAAACCATTTATAGATATAGATGGAATTCCAATGTATGAGAAAGCTTTGCAATCATTACCTCAAGCAAAAAAAACGAATATCATTATGCTTGATGAACATAAATCATATATTACTCATTCAAACTATAATTTCACTTCCCTATCCGAAACACCTAACGGTCAAGCATTAAGCACAGAATTCGGTTTCCTTAACGTTGACATGAACAAAGATGTTATTGTTTCCTCCTGTGATCATGCAATTGTCTTGGATAGTCAAGTATGGCAAGAATTTCAAAAGATAAAAGATTGTGACGCGGCTATTTTTACAGTGAAAAGATATCCAGGAGTTGCTAGAACACCCCATTCATATTCATATGTTATCATTGATAATCTAGCACATCCAAACAACTTCCCTCTCGTAAAAGGAATATCATTAAAAGCTCCTACTACAGAAAATCCTTTAGAAGAAGAGCTTCTTGTTGGAACCTTTTGGTTTAAAAAATGTTCTTTATTAAAACAAGGGATTGAAATGTTAAAAACTTCTCATTTTGATCTGAATAAAGAATTGTATCTTGACAGTATTTTTAATGTACTTATTCAAAATAATTATAAAGTATTATCAATACCATTAGATGGATATATTTGCTGGGGAGATCCCCAGGCACTAAAAGAATCGCAATATTGGTATGAAATATTCACATGCAAAAAGGTATAGTAATATAAAATATGAATAAAATAAATTTTATAAAAATAAATTCTATATCCAAAGTATTCTTAATTGGACTATTGCTTCGTTTATTTTGTCTATCTTATGATAATACTCTTTATTTAAGTAAATATTTCATTCCTTTTATCGATTGGAGTATCCTTCATCCTTTCGAAAATCCTTGGAAAGAGTTTCCACCTGTTTATTTTCCATACGGTTCATTTATTTATCTTTCATTGTTATTATCAAAAGCATTTGGTTATCTCATTTTTGGAGCCAGTTCATTAGGAGATACTGTCCTTAGCAATATTTTTATTAAAGCACCTCTCTTTTTATTTGACATATTACTATATAAAGTAATTGAAAAATTTACACATTCCAACAAGAATATCAATTATTTTTATTGGTTAAACCCTATTGTGATTTATGTTACTTATATTCTAGGATCAATTGATATTGTTTCTATGTCTTTGTGTTTTTTGTCGTTACTTTTATTAGTTAGAAAACAGTATATTGCTTCTAGTATAGTTTTATCACTAGCTTGTTTGAGTAAATTTCATATATTTATTATTTATCCATTTATGCTCGCTTACATATATAGGTCTAATTTTTTATCAACTTCAATATTAAAAATAACAAAATCTATTCTAGTTTTTTTAATAATACTCTTTATTGGTCTTATTCCTATTTTACAAAGCGGACATTTATTATACGTATCCTTTGCTTCACCCCAAGCACTAAGTATTTTTTCACTTGCCTACAAAATAGATGATTCCTCATACTTATTTTATGGATTACTGTTCTTGTCAATTATTTTATATCGGCTTGTTTTTTCAGCTAATATTAATGAAAGAGGATTGATTTTTGGAAGCAGTATTATTTTTTCTCTTTTAATCATTATAACACCGCCAGTAGCTAATTGGTATATTTGGTTAGTTCCTTTTTATTGCATATTCTTCATAATGTATAGCAATTCTCCAAAAAAACTATACTATTTATTTATCGCAACTTATACAGTAAAGTTCATAATTTTAAGTCATTTTAAAAATACCCCTATTATTATGAATTCCTTTTTAATAACAGCTCTTCAGTCAATAGTAATTTTAATTGCAATTTACATGTGGATTCTTGTAATTATACATGACTGCCCCATAGGAAAAAAAATAAAACCAATTGTAATTGGGATATCAGGAAATTCAGCCGCCGGTAAAAATACTTTAAGTTTTGTCATTTCCAAACTATTTGAACAAAAAGCTCTCACAGTAATCGATGGAGATGACTATCATAAATGGGAAAGAGGAAATGAAAGATGGGAAAAAATAACTCATTTAGATCCCAAAGCTAATAACCTCCATTATTTATTTACCCACCTTACAAATATTTTTAGAGGAAGATCTATTTATAAAACTTTTTACGATCATAGTAATGGTAAATTTACACCATTTAAAGAAGTAAGATCTTCACCAGCAATTGTACTTCAAGGACTTCATATTTTTTATCAAGCAAAACTTCGCAGATATATTGACATTAAAATTTTTCTTGATCCAAGTGATGAAATTATTTTATATTGGAAAATAAATAGAGATGTCAATGAAAGAAACTATAAACTCAATGACGTATTGAAATCCATTGAAAGAAGATATGAAGACACTAAAAAATATATTACTCCTCAGAAGCAATATGCTGATTGGATAATAAATTATTTCCCATTGCATGAAATATCTAGAGAAGAAATTTTAGCTGGTAAAAAACCAATACTAGCAGTAAAACATATTCTATATAATGACTTTCCAAGTGATGAACTTTCGCATGCTCTTTTAAGCTCTTGTAATGTTGAAATTAAAGTTAATTCCTTTCAAAATGACATTAATAAAATTGAAATAACCATTCTTCAAGAGCCTAGTGCACATGATATTTACAAAGCATCTATTGTACTTTTTGATAATTTGCCATCGTTACTTCGTTTAAGTCACCCTCCAAAATGGAGTTCTGGTTTTCAAGGTATCAATCAACTCATTTTTTTAATCCTAATCAATAAGAGTTATATGTAATGCAACTACCAACTTTCGTTAGACATAGAGTTAATAGTATAAAAGATTTAAGTAATCATGCGCCAAACTGGGGAGCTGAAATTGATATTCGATCAAATGTTAATATCCCAGGGGAGCTTCATCTTTCCCATGATCCATGGACATTAGGAGATAATTTTGACTTATGGCTCAATGCTTTTGTAAAATTAAATATTTCTGGGCCACTTATTCTCAATACTAAAGAAGATGGATTAGAATCAATTCTAATAGAAAAACTTCAAGAAAGAAAAATAACTAATTATTTTTTTCTTGATACTACTCCTCCAACTCTTATAAAATATGCTTTTGGTCTGAATATTAGAAATTTTGCTATTAGAGTATCTCAGTTTGAGAATGTCGAAAATGCTTTATTATTTAAAGATCACGTAGATTGGGTTTGGTTAGATTGTTTTGCTGGTGTCCCTGTAGACATAAACATATTAAAGCCAATCTTACTGCATTTTAAAGTGTGTATTGTTTCACCTGAACTCCAATCATGTCAATTAGAAGATAATTATTTAAAATTTCTTCCTCTAGTTCAAAAAGCTAAGTTAATTTGCACAAAGTCTCCTAATTTTTGGTTAAATAAAATGTTAGACAATAATAAATCTAGAGAAGTCCAGTATTAATTATCAATTTTCAAAAAATTTAGAAACGTTTCATTAAAACTAATGGCAAAGAATAAATATTATTAATAATTTTCCATTCCTTCCAACCATTTTTAATCAGTTCAGGTATTAAACTTGTACTATTTGGATGAATAACTAACACTTTAATATTTGAATTATTTTGTATACAATGAATTAAATCTTGAGAAGGCTTACAATATAAAACTTGATCATAAATCAATCTAGAACTTAAATATTGTTTTATAGTATAATCATTAATGATAACTGAAAATACAATATAACTTGGATCTATAACAAACTCATTCCCTGCCAATCCATTGGCTTTTAATTCCTTAAAAACAAGATCATAATTGACTGGAAATTGAGAAATAACTCCATTCTTATAAATAGGCAAGTTATTTTTAATAGAATCTCCTAAATTAATTTTTACAAATTTTATTTGATAAATATTATACAAATTATAACAAATTATAAATATTAAAACAAATGCTGTATATTTATGAAAATATTTATAAATTAAAGACACTATGTAAACAAAGCCTAAAACAAAAAATGGAGCTACATACTCTGCTTGATATCTCCCCCCCCCCCAGAGAGTACAATTTATAGAGTAAAATAAGCAATATCCAAGAATAAATAACATTAGAGCTAATAAATGATTTAATATATTTTTTCTTGCAGTTGGAATAAATGAAAACAATGCAATTACCACCCCACCAATTCCAATTGCATTAGAGATAGATAAATATGGTATTTCAGTTCTAAAAGATAATATAATTCGTTCTAATACATTATAGTGTAAAGGAATAAAAAAACACTCACCGGGCGAATAAGAAGCAGGAGAAGATGAATATAACAATCTAATTATATAAGGAATAGCAGACAGAATAGGTAATAAAAAAATTAATAAATTTTTATAAGTATAATTATATTCTCTTCTTTTAATAATTATGAGTATAAAAATTGGTATAACTGCTAAAATAGCTGTATGACGAATTAAAGTAAAAATTGAGATAATAGAAACTATTCTTATTATATTTTCAATTGTAAGAGAGCTACTATATTTATAGATAAATAGTAATGACAAACTCCAAGCACAACCAGACCAAATAGAGAACTCAAGTATAGTAGATGAATACCATAGAACAGGAATAGTAACAACACATAAACTTGATAGAAAAGATAAAAAAAATGAAAAATTATTTCTTATAATTTTAAAGACTGTAAAGCCTAAAAGTAATAAACATAAAATTTGAGGAAGGAAAAATTGATAATTATTCACCAAACTAATAGAACTAAAAAAAGACGGAAGCAGAGTTCTTAGAGGTGGATGAAATTCAGTAAAACTATAACCACCAAAATACCTAAAAGAAAACAAATAAAGAAAAATAAAAATACAATTAAAAAAAACATAAATATGCCATGTTTTTTTTAATAATTTATTATGAATAATAAACAAAACATAAAAAAACATAATTAAACCAATATTTACAAAAAAAAGAGGCCACTTAAAAAAAAGACTATCTATATTTAATTGTGAATATATATCAAACTTAGATAAATGATATAATATATTTTTAGTTATTTCTATCGAATAAAATTTTGAAAAATAAGCATGATATATTTGATCTCCAGTTAATGAAAAATCAAACAATTCATTATACGAAAAAAGAATTAAAAAAAACAAAATACCTAAGATAACGATAATATCTATTTTTCTAAGAACAATTACATCTTTATATTTTTCATTAGTCAGTGATAAATATAATAATAAATTCATTATTGACAACAAAATAAAAGGCTCAAAAAAAATAATTATCTTATTTGTACTAGGTATAATAAGTAAAATATTAAAGCCGCGTTGTAATGTGTAACTAAATATAAAACATAATAATATAATTTTAAACCAGTTTAAATTTATATAAATTAGATTTTCTTTCATAAAATTTGTTTGAAAATAAGTTTTGATAATTAACCCCTTTCATGTTAAGTGATTTATCAAGATTATCTTTAGCCTCATCAGATTGACTAAAAATATGTTACTTTGTTTTGAAGAGTTTCAGCTTTCAAAGGAAAGTCCTCAAAAGCTTTATATAAACAGTAACTTATTTAAGCTCCAAAAAAATACTATATATTACTTTTGTTAAAGAGGAAGAATAAATGAGAGCATAACATTTATTGACAAATATAATAATATTTGCTATCAGCATCTCTGCTGGGACTGAAGATGAAATAATAATAGAGCGGAAAGAAGTATCTTCTTGCGAGTTATCTGAACCTTTAAATATAGAAGAATTAGGATATACCCATGTAGCACAAATAGAAATATTAAAAGATATTACTGAAAATAAAATACACCATCAAACAAAATTAATAAGATCTAACACAATATGCCCTTCTTGCGGAAAAACAACTAATAAACATGGTACTTTTACTTCAAATTTTCATTCTGTATTTAGTGATCATAAAGTTCAAATTCAAAGAAGAAATTGCAATTGTGGTTGGACAAATAAGTTTACGCTTGAGGGGCTATTTGGGTCTGCATTTCACCCTGATCTATTGAAATTGCAGTGTGAATTTGGTTCAGATAATAGTTTTAAGCGAGCAGAAAATCTTTTAAAAGCTCTAAATACAAGACATCGTCCAGTAAATAATCATGTTCGTATTTCAAAAACAATTGAAAAAATAGGTTCTATAATAGGAGAATTTAAGACAGAAAATCCTGTGCAAACAGAAAATTATGGCATGGAAATAGCAAAGATTGCAAAGAAAAACTTTTATATATCAGAAATGAATTGGGAGAAATAGAAAATAAGAAGTTAAATAATTTAACTGAATACCTTGTTAGGAATGAACATTACCTTATAAATTATGAAGAACAA
This sequence comes from Pigmentibacter sp. JX0631, assembly GCF_029873255.1. Taxonomy (NCBI): domain Bacteria; kingdom Pseudomonadati; phylum Bdellovibrionota; class Oligoflexia; order Silvanigrellales; family Silvanigrellaceae; genus Pigmentibacter; species Pigmentibacter sp. JX0631. The sequence goes on from NZ_CP123622.1 coordinate 994,224, forward strand.
AGGAATAATAATCTTCCCTATACCAGCAATGTAATATTAGAGAATTACAACTAACCAATATAATACATTGATTATATTGGTTTTAAAATAAATTATTAAGAAAAGCTAAATCATCCCGATAACCGTACATGCTACTTAATGCAAAGGGAGGACTTCACTTTGGTAATTAAAAAAGTGGCTCAAAAATCTACTGATTCCTTGGCTTCTATTAGAATGTTTCTTGTGGAAAATAGTAGAACAAATTCAGCAAAAGAAGTCAGAAATAATGTCCTAGTAGCATATAAAAATCTTTCTGAGGTTGAGAAAGATTATTGTAGTAAATTTACAGCAGATCTTCTTCTTTCAAAATTTAAAAGACATGATAAATTCACAGAATATCTTCATTCCTACATAATGCTTTCAGCACAAGAAAAAGATTGGGATCATACTTTAAAACTTTATGATCTTCTTTTGAAAGAAGAAAACTCTTACTTTTTTATCAAAAAGTTAAGTGAAGCATTGATTGAATTAGTGAATCATGAATTCGAAAATGAATTTATAAATGAAACTATGTTAGCTCACTATCTTACCTTACTTGTTAATATTGCAATTACAAATCATAGTTTAATAGAAAAAAACAAGTATGATAGAATTCAAATAGAAGGTATTATAGATTATATTTCTTCTAATATTATAGCTATGTGCAATGTTAATAGTATTGAAATAAGAATTGCAGCAGTTATTCTCCTCAATAAAATTTCAGGAAAAGGGAATTACAATCTCCAAAAAATTCTTTCTCGATTTGGTCAGACTTTATTGGAGCATATTTTTCAAAAATATTTTCAAAATGCTGAAAGCAAAGATATTGCATTTAATTTTTTTAATGCTCATTTTGAAATATTCATTTCTAGTTCCCCTTATTTGGCAGAAATGACTAATTCTGTTATGCAAAGTCAAATGTTAAAAAATGAGAAAGTTTTTTTAGACTTTCTAGTTCACTATATAGATAATCATCATAATAATATAGATGTTTTAAAGTCATTATCAATTCATCTATCTTTTCTTCTTAGAAGAAGCTGTGATTTAAATAAACAAGATTTAATTAGATATTTAATAGATCTTATCTTTAAAAATCTTGAATTAATTCAAAATAATTCAGAAATTTTATTTGTAGAAAGCTTTGAAAATGTTATAGAAATTTTGTCAAAAGTCCATTCTAAAAATATTAGAGAAGCGATAAATTTAATAACAAAATATTACCTAGATAAAAATAAAAAACAGACCAAGACACCTAATAATAAAATAATAAATATTTCCTCTAAAAGATTAAAAAAATCTACCCAAAAAGATGAAAATAAAAGTTACTTTGATGAGATCTTTCTTTTGGCAAAATAACACATTTTTTCCTATTTGTTGAACTTTGAAATATCCATAATAGTAGAAAGAAAATACTAAAAGGATTCGCAATGAGCACAAAGCAATCAACATCAGAGCATTCTCAGAAAAAAAGTAAATTATTTCATTTTCTTCTAAAACCATCTTCATTTAAAGTTGGAATTATTCTTACTGCCTTATCTTTATTTTTTTTAGTAAGACATTACACTTTGCCAAAAAATTCAATTGACATTGTTGGACAACTAGAAAGAGAGCTATACGATATAAGATTTAAATTAAGAGGACAAAGAGAATTTACTGGAATTGTTGGCACACTTTCTGCAGATGACAAAAGTTTGGAGAAATTTGGGCGTTGGCCTTTTCCCAGAGGAGTATATGCTCAAGCGTTTGAAAATCTAAAAAATGCAGGAGTTAAATGGATAGGTTTTGATGTTTTCTTTTCTGAACAATCGCATAGACTTTTAAAAGAATCTGTTCCTGAATTAAAAGAAATTATTAAAAATAACTCTTACTCTTCTGAAAAATATGACAAGTTATTTTTAGATTTAGAAGAATTTAGTCCGGGTGATGTTTCTTTAGGGAAAAGTATAGAATCTTTTGGAAAAATTGCTCAAGGTTTTTTTTATGTCGAACATGCAAATCAAATAAAAGATTCTAGTTATGATTGGTATACAAGCTTTTTACGTTTAAAAAACTCCGCTATTGATTTTTTGGATTTTCCTACAGGATATAAACTAGCAAATTATCGGGATATTCTTTCTCCAGGAGTTGTAACCAATACTGCAGTTATTGCTGGTAAAGCAAAATATATGGGTTTTGCGAATAATCAATCGGACAGCGATGGCATGATAAGAAAATCAACCTTAATTCGAGGTATTGAACCAATAAATAAATTTGGCGAGAAATTAGCTCCTCCCATTTTGGTTCCCAGTTTGGCTTTATCTTTGGCAGCTAACTACCTAGAAAGCGCAATTATTGTCCACTTTGATTCTGCCGGAGTCGATTCAATTGAATTATATCCGAGCGATAATAAGAAAAAACAAATTAAAATTCCTGTTTACTTTGATGGATTAGGAAAACTTCTAATTAATCACTATGCTGAATTTTCTAAAATACCTCAAATTTCTCTTGTTGATGCTTATGATAATAAACTACCAAAGAATATTCCTAAAATATTAGTATATGGAGGAACTGCAACGGGTACGAATGATAAAAGACCTTCACCATTTGATGAAAACTTTGATGGAGTTGGGCATCATGTCGCCATAATAGAAAATATTTTAACTCAAAATTTTATGCAAAGACCCTTATCTGCTCCAGTCATCGAAGTTTCCTTATTACTAATATCAGGAATTATTTTTTCTTATGCATTAAAATACTTAAATGCTTTAAAATCTTCAATATTTATTATCTCAGTGTTACTTTCCTTTTTTTATATTGACGAACATTATCTTTTTGGCAAAGGTAACTGGTATTATGCTGGCATGTTTTATGTGCAAAGCATTTCTATTTACTTTGGGATAACAGTTTTTAAATATTTTACTGAAGAAAAAGAAAAGAAAAAGGTTCGAGGAGCCTTTCAACACTATTTAAACCCCGCAGTCATTAATCAGCTATTAGAACATCCTGAGCGATTAAAATTAGGTGGCGATAAAAAGTTTATGACTGTTTTTTTCTCAGATGTTCGAGGATTTACAACGATTAGCGAAAGCCTAACTCCAGAGAAATTGACCTCTGTATTAAATGAATATTTTACCCCGATGACAAAAATAATATTAGATTCCAATGGTTTATTAGATAAATACATTGGAGATGCTATTATGGCTGTTTGGGGAGCACCTATTCCAATAGAGGATCATGCTGATAGAGCTTTAATATCGAGTTTAAAAATGCTTGATGAGCTTGAAAAACTGCAGAAAAAATGGGCTGCTGAAGGTTTGCCTTTTTTAGATATTGGGATTGGACTGAATACCGGTGACATGGTTGTAGGAAATATGGGGAGTGATCAACGTTTTGACTATACTGTTCTTGGGGACTCTGTAAATTTAGGTGCACGATTAGAAGGTATCAACAAAAACTATGGTACAAGAATTATTTGTTCTGAATTCACAGTTAAATCATTAAAAAACCCGCAAAAATTTCTCCTCAGAGAATTGGATAATATTCAGGTCAAAGGAAAAAATGAACCTGTACGTATTTTTGAGGTGATGCGCTTCATAGAAAGTGATAGACAAAAAGTTATAGAACTTGTTAAGTTGTTTGAAGAAGGCTTAGCCTTCTATAGACAGCAAGAGTGGGATTTAGCAATTCAAAAATTTAACTCAGCCATTCAGCTTAATAATGGCAGCGATCCTCCCAGCAAAGAATTCATTGAACGCTGCAATTATTTAAAGCAAAAAGGTCTAGAAAAAGATTGGAATGGCGTATGGGTCTTCAAAACAAAATAGGTACGCATTATGTCTTCATTAAAAGAAACGTTAACAAACGATTTAAAAACCGCATTAAAAAGCCAAGACAAAGAACTCACTGCTGCAATCAGAATGCTCATAAGTGCAATTCAATATGGACAAACAGCAGCCAAGCCTGTTCCTGAATTTGATTCTGTCCTAGGTTATAGAAAACAACTTGCAGATTCACTAGAAATGTTTCCTAAAGATGGCGAAAAATATATTCAAGTACAAAAAGAATTAGAAATTGTTGACAGATATCTTCCAAAACCTCCAACTGACGCAGAATTGAATGATATTATTTCTATCAATTTAGCAAAAATTCAACCTCAAGAAAAACCAAATATTGGAATAATAATTAAAGAAATTAAAAATAAATTTCCAACTTGTGATGCCAAAGCTGCTATGGCACTTATTCAAAAGGCTATTTCAGAAAAAAAATAATAATTGAATATATTTTTATAGGATGAATATGACTACTCATCAACAATCTGATAAAAAGACTTTGTTTCTTTGTTCTTTAGGTGGCGCTTTTGAGTTCTATGATTTTTCTCTTTTTGCTATTATGTCGCCTATTATTAGCCAGCATTTCTTTGATAGTTCAGATCCTAACTTAGCTTTAATAAAATCATATGGAGTCCTAGCTACAGGTTATTTTGCTCGTTTTCTTGGAGGTTTTTATTTCAGCCATCTTGGTGATACCTCCGGTAGAAAAAAGCCCTTTATGTGGACTTTGTTTTTAATGGCTTTACCGACATTAAGCATTGCTTTCTTGCCTACTTATCAACAAATTGGAATCATTGCTCCACTTTTTTTAATCTTTTTTAGAATTATTCAAGGATTTGCTTTAGGAGGAGAAGCACCTTGTGCTATGACTTATATTCATGAATATTCAAGTGATAAAAAAAGAAGCTTATCAATGAGCATTTTATTTTGTGGAATATTATTAGGTTCATTTTTTGCTTCTCTTATCAATACATCTTTAACATCTCTACTTGCAAAAAGCGATTATGAAAGTTGGGGTTGGAGAATTCCTTTTGCTATAGGTGGAATTTTAGGATTAATAGGTCTTTATTTAAGAAAAAATTTGCAGGAAAGTAAAATTTTTATTGCATGTAAAAATGAAAATAAATTATCAAAAACTCCATTTTTTACTCTTCTAAAAAATAATTATAAAAATGTTTTTTTAGGCATTACAATTTTGTTACCTTCGGCCACTGCATTTTTACATTTTTTAATATTATCATCTGCAAATCTGCAAAAAAATTATAATTTTAATAAACAAGACATTCAAGAAATTGTTTCTTTAGGATTTTTAGTTAATGCATTTTCTTGTGTTTTTTTTGGATACTTTGCTGACAAAATAAATCCAAAGAAGATATATTCAACTGGTATAGTTTGTTTATTTATTTTAACTGTTATTTCATCTTCTATTTTTAGTACGCAAAACTTTTTTTATTTAAGTATTTATATTTTTATTTTAGCTATTGTATTGGGAAGTTGTGTTGGTACTGTGTTCCATCTTTTAGCAAATTTATTTTCTACCCATACAAGAACTTCTGGTATTGCCTTATGTATGAATACTACAAATGGTCTTTTTATTGGTCTAACACCTATAGTATTTACCGAAATACTAACAAAGACCAATTTTAAACTTTTTCCAAGTTATTATATATGCTTTTTGTGTTTTATAGGATTAATAAGTATAAGCTTAACAGGCAAAAGGAAATTTCAGTAATTAAATGCAAGAATTGCAATTCTCATTTAAAATGAGTAACTTAAACTCACACCCATAGCCAATTGATTTAATTTTTCAACTTGAAAAAAGTCAGAAGATGACTCGGTTTTTATATCAACTTCAGCTTTATTTTCTGGTAAAAGAGTTAACAATGGGGATGCTTGAAATCCTGGTTTTTCTTTATTTAAAGTATGTTTTTGGTTACAATCAGATAAAGATAGTTCCACAATTCCAACCACAGCACCCACACCTGTACCGATTAAAGTAGCAGTTGCAAGATTTGCTGCTATATTATTTGAATTTTGGTTTGCAACTAGAACAAGAGCTCCAACTCCTAAACCTAAACCGGCACCAAAAAGAGTGTCCCGAAAGATAACAGGCCCTACATCACAGGCTGCATTTGCTTGTTGCATTACAGGAAATATAGCTAAACAAGTTACTATAGAGAGTTTAAGTTTCTTTATTAATTTATTTTTCATAAAAACACCAATTGTGAACTATAAGAAAAAATCAAACTTTTTGTTTGAAAGAAGAGAATAAACAAAAATAAAAATATTTGCAAATCAATTGCCTTTTGAATGTTCCTTCAATTTTTGCAGAAAAGCTTCGTCAAAATCAGCAGCTATCACACTTTCATCTATTCCGCCATTAGAAATATATTGTACTGCTAATTGGAGGAAGTTCTTCTCATTTCCTAATGAAAGATATTTCACTGCTTGAGGAAATAGATACCAACTAACAGCACAAATTTCATTTGCTATTTGAATTGTTTTTGGCAACTGAGATACATCCTCAACCTTTGCCCATTCAACTAAATATTTTATTGTTTCACCTTTATTGATGTAAAAATCAAAGTCATTTTTTCTTTTACAGAAATTAGTTTCAATAAATTTTTGGAGCTCGTTTCTTTCAACAGCAAAAGTTGGAATTCCTACCGTAGTTGAAATAGCAAATAGTATTTTTGGATATGAATCATTTCTAGAAAAAACTGAATAAAACAAAATTTTCAAACTCATATCCTTTTAATTCCTTACTTTGAGAAAATATTATTCGGTAGAACAGCTTGCTTAAAGGAGTTTTTTTGCAACCAATCATTGTCCATCATTTTAGTCATGTAATTGCGAATGCCATCTGGTAAAATTACAACTAATTTGGAGCCAGCAGGAACCTCTGGTAAAATTTCACTTACACCAAATAAAGCAGTACCTGAGCTTCCTCCGCATAAAAAGCCTTCCTCACGAATAGCTTTCCTGGCCCAGTGAAAACTAGGTTCATCAGTAGTTTTCACCCATTTATCTATCAAGTTCACCGCTAATGCCTTAGGAAAAAAATCGTATCCAATTCCTTCTACTTGATAAGTTGAAACCTCAGTTCCACCACCTAAAATACTTCCTACTGGATCACAACCAATTATGTTGCAACTAGGTTTAAGCTCCTTAAACTTTTTTGCAATCCCAGAAATAGTACCACCAGTTCCAGCCCCAGCAACCAAATAATCAGGAACACAGCCCAAATCATCGATTATTTCTTGTGCAGTGTACAAATAATGCGCTTCTGCATTTGATGGGTTGGCATATTGATCTAGAACATGGGCGTTTGGCAATTCTTTAGCAAGTCGATTGGCTACAGAGATGTGACTTTCTGGTGCATCAAAAGCAGCTTCCGTAGGAGTGCGAATAATTTCAGCTCCTAACGCAGCAAGAACAACTTGTTTTTCTTTACTCATTTTTTCTGGCAAAGTTATAATAACTCTATACCCTAATACGGCACCAGCTAAAGCTATACCTATACCTGTATTCCCGCTTGTGGGTTCAATTAATATATCTCCAGGTTTGATACGTCCAGACTTTTGTGCATCTAAGACCATTTGGTAGCCAATTCTGTCTTTAACAGACCCCCCTGGATTCATAAACTCACATTTTGCATAGATCTCAACCCCAGGTTTATGAAATAAGCGATTTATCTTTACAAGTGGAGTTTTCCCAATGGACTCTAAAATATTTTTTGTTTGCATTTTAATACCTTCCTATGCGACTAGTTGGAGTCGGCTTTTATTCAAAATGCTATTAACTCAAAAAGGGTAAATATGTCCAAGCAATCAGCGAAACAGAAAAAAATCAATTTAAAAGTTGCCAAAGGACTTCGTCTTCGAATTGCAGAAGATGGAAACATTTATGGATCTATTTCTAGCTCTTCTGGAGAATTTTTTATTGCTCCAGAAGTACTCACCCTTCTTACCTTACTTGCTAATTGCAAAAATTCACTTTTAGTTAATGATCTTCCTAAACTTTTAAAACAAAATTATCAAGGACTGCAAGCTAATCTTCCTACCAATGAAGAATGCGAACAACTATTAAGTGACCTACTAGGAGCTGGCGTACTTGTTAGTGATGAAGTGCAATCTGTAAAGCATATGCAAAACGATGGATTTGGTGATCCTTGGGCGCAATGGACAATGCTAGCGGATACTCCACGATGTGATGCCTACTATAAAGCACTTTCTAAAAAAGTAACTGAGAAAACAATTGTATTAGATGTGGGATCTGGATCTGGATTATTGTCTGCAATTTCTCTCCATTTAAAAGCTAAAAAAGTTGTTGCTATTGAAGAAACAAATGCTGCAAAATATATTCAACCAATCCTCCAAAATCTTCGCTTAGATATCAGTAAAAATCGATTTATTTTACACAATAAGAATAGTTTTGATGTCACTTTGTCAGAAGATATTTCTTTAATTGTAAGTGAACTATTTGGAAATGATCCTTTTCAGGAAGGAATTCTACCGACATTAAGAGAAACAGCACAAAAATTTTCAAATCAAAACATTAATTATATTCCTGAAAAATTGACTGTATTTGCTCAAATTATAGATTTAAAACAGCATGCTGCAAAAAATAGAATTCAAAGTTTTCAATCTTTAAAAAAAGAAGAAAACAATTTTTTATCGCAATTTTTCCAATCAGCATTAAATGCTTTAGATCTTGATGAAATTTCTTTTTCATTACCATTAACTAGCAATGATTTTACAACTATTTCCCAACCAGTGGAATTGGGATTATCTGCTCTAAATCCCCCACCAGTTTATTCAAAAAAATTCAACCCGTTTCATGGTAGAAAAGAAATTCATATTGAAAAAGATTCTTCTACTAGCATTTGCATTATATGGTTTAGAGTTCATTTGTTAAAAGATATTAGCATTTCATCTCTTATAACTGAAAGTGACGCTTGCGACCATTGGAGTCCAATTGTAATTCCCTTGAAAAAAAGTCTACAAAAAAATGATAAATTGGAAATCGAATATGAATTGAATGATTTAGAAAATTTTTTAAATTGCAAAATTTATAAGAAAAAAGAATTGATAGGATCTAGATAAATATGGATATTATAAACTTAGAAAGACAGATAAAAAAGAATATTTATGGAAAACCGCAAACAGCTAAATTATTTTATCCACCTGGATTCGGCGAAACGGCTAAAAGTGAACTCAGTACAATCTTAGCAAATCTTTGGTATCCACAAAACACAAAAAATACTTATGAATTAAATGCTAAATATATTGACTTAAAAGACACTCACATTTCAGTTTTAATGGAAATAATATTGCGTACAAAATGTTTATCAGATGTTCATTTAGTTTTAACGTATGAAAAATGTCATAACAAGGATGAATTTCGAAAAATTTGTTCTAGTATCAAATGGAATTACTATTTAGAAAAAAACCTAAATATAAAAATTAAAGTTAATTCAACAGCCAGTAAGGCCTTTCACGAATCTAGCTTAAAAGAAATAGCAAATGAAATATTATCTCCACTCGTAAATAATATATACTCTGGAGAAAAATCTAATGAAGATACCGTTATCAGCTTTGAATTATATAAAGATAAGTTAACTACTAGTATTTCTCTTGCGGGACAACCCTTATACAAACGAGGATACAAAAAAGATTTAAAAACATTAGCTCCTTTGCGCGAAGATCTTGCAGCTTGTTGCATTCAAAAGTTTTTTAACACCTTAAAACAAAAAGATATTCATAATATTCCTGATAAAGTCTATGTGCCTTTCGCAGGCAGTGGTACACTTGCATTTGAAACTCATTTTTATTTGAATAATATTAATAATCATTATTTTGAACGTGAATATGTTTTTATGAAGCTTCCATTTTTTAAAAAAGAAAATTACAACTTTCTCATAAAAAAATCCTCTGAAATAATGAAAACTTTCAATGATATTGAAATACTTTGTATTGATACTGCCGAGTCTGCAGTAAAAAATAACCTTGAAAATATAGAAAATTATTTAACTCTAAAAAATCAATTTTCTTCTGCAAAACTAAATATAAAAGTCGAAAAAAATGACTTTTTTCAAAACAACTCTTTTACCTTAAACCAAAATTTTGACTTTCTATTTATCCCCTTAAACCCTCCCTATGGTTTACGAATTCAAAACAAACTTAACTCAACGCATTTCTATCAAAAAATTGCCCAAACCCTCAACCAGTTAAATGAATGTAAGACTGAAGAACAGAAACACATAGGTGGATTTATTCTTTGCCCAACTGAAGAAGCATGGTCATCATTTTTAAAAACTTTAAAATTTAATACAAAAGACACATATCATTTTACTCAAGGAGGGCTTGATATTAGAGTTTGTCAGTTTTATTCATGATTAAAAATCTAACGTAAGAGAAGAAAATAAATTTAGAAAAGCTACATTTGAGAATGTTCTATGCAAACCAGAGACACCCCTTATTCCAAATATGATCCTTAGATGCATGATTAAAATTACATATTGGTTTAGAAAATATGAGGTATGATACGTTTTTACATAATTTGTGGTATAAAGTTATTGTTTATCTGTGTGCACTAAAAAGATGAACCTAATGGTAGTGGCTTATTAAGCCATAAGAAACGATCAATATGTTTATAACAATAAATAATAGATTTGCATTAGGATAAAAAAATATGCTACTATTTGAGAAATATAGTAAATGAGAATAATATGAACTTTAAAAATATCAAAGACCTTAGGCTTGTATTTTACAAAAATTTAGATAGAGAAAAAATTATAGCATTCAGTGGCAATGCTGTTGCAAAAGGTTTAATGGACAAGTTGAGGTTTTTTGTAAGATACAGAATACTTGTTCAAATTAGCTCTAACAATAAAGTTATAACTTATTTTTAACCGCTATACATCGGGAGTTTTATTTTGATAGGGATTTATATTCTCCTCATTTTTTTTACTGCGTTTGTTTTATCCTTGTTATTAGTGCCATTAATAATTAAATTTGCGAAAGTCAATAAACTATATGATTTACCAGATTTAGTAACTGAAAAAAATCAAATAAACCCTAATGTTTTAAATTACGAAAGTTCCTTTGATCCGCCAAGAAGAATTCACACAAAACCGATACCAAGACTTGGAGGAGTTGCAATTATTATTGGATTTTTTTCCAGCCTCATCATCTGGAAATTTCCTTTAAACATGGTCGGTATATTTATATGCTCATTTATTATGTTCTTAACTGGATTTATTGATGATATCAAATCTCTTTCAGCAAAGTTTAGACTTTTTATACAAGTAACAACTTCTTTAGCAGTTGTGTTAATATCTAATTTACAAATTCATTCCATTGCATTGAGTCAAACAACTTTCTTGCAAATACCTTTTGCATTAGGATTAATATTATCAACCTTTATTATAATTGGTGCAATTAATTCAATTAATATGATCGATGGTCTTGATGGATTAGCTGGAGGTGTAGTTCTAATCGGCATATCTCTATTAAGTTATATCTACTTTTTGTCAACCCATAATTTAAACTTACTAATTGTTTTTAGTATTCCTATTATAGGAGCTATACTTGGTTTTTTAAAATACAATACACATCCTTCCAGTATATTTATGGGAGACTCAGGTAGTAATTGGTTAGGATTTATGGTTGGTGTATTTATAATACTTATTATGAATAATTTCACTATTTCAGAAAATATCAGTAAGTTAGATATAATTAGTAATTCTTCGATGCAATTTATACCCATAATTAGTATAGTATTATGTCTATCAATTCCAATTTTTGATACAGCTCATGTAATTCTATTAAGGTTATTTGAAGGTAAAAACCCAATGAAGCCTGATAAAAGACATTTTCACCATTCTCTAATGAAAATTGGATTTACACATTCACAAAGTGTTATTATTGTATATTTTTTAATGCTATTTTTTGGAATACTCGGAATATTACCTGTTGCATATCCTCAATATGGCCTTACCTGGACTCCTTATGCAGGAATAATATTGCTTATAATTTGTATAACATTTTCAGTTAAATTAAATGAAGGATTTATTACAAATTTAGCTGGATATAAATTATTCTTAGCTTCTCAAAAAACGACTGGTCCAAGAATATCATTCATTTTAAAATATTGGGAACATTTAAATCGATATACTATATATTCTATTTTACTTGCAACGCCTTTTTTATCTGATATAGCACCAAAAAATGTTGCTTTAGCTTCTGCTGCTATGTGTTTTGTTATGATTTGCACAGTTTTTATAAGAAAATCTGACAGCTTTTTTGAATCATTTATCATAGCTATATCAACTACAATTTTACTTACCGCAAACAATTCAAATATCATTTGGATAGAAATTTTTAGTAATAAGTACAATTTACAAGAGGCATATAATGTTTTATTTATTTGGCTTCTAATAAGTACATTACTATTTTTTATCGTCACCTTCAAACGCAAGTATTTAGTTATTGCTCCAACAGATTTTCTTTTAGCAATTTTACCACTTATACTTCTTTTATTACCCATTGAAATTCAAAATGAATACAAATTAAATATTATCGCTTTAAGAAGTCTTGTTTTATTTGCAGCCCTAAGAACATTATCTAAAAGACATAATACCTTTTTTTACAAAGTTCATTTTATCTGTATAATAGCATTAGGCTGGATAGCTTTAACTAGTTTAGCAGGATTAAGATTGGTGCATTAAATATACCTGTATTTAGGAGTACAAGTTGATTTTATCTAAATATCATAAACATCTTGAAAAATATATAGTCAGCTTTGGCAATAAAGATATTTTTGATTTTTTGATTTTCATTAATTTAAACAAAAGTAGACTATTTTTAGGAATTATCTTCACTATAATTATTGGTTTTATTGTAATTTATATTAACATAAAAAATACTCCTTACATAACTGCTATAAAAGTAGAGCCTTATTTTGTAAACTCAATTTATCCCACTGATATTAAAAGAAACTTAATCTATTACAATCAAAGTATTAACAGAGAAGAATTTCTTAATAAAGTATTTAAAGAATTAAATCATTATGACATCAAAAAAATTAAATTTGAAATTGTAGTTAATGAATTTAACCAAAATTCCATTTTGAAATTTTTTTTACCACAAGAAATAAATAAAGATGAATCAAATAAAATTATCCAATCATTCTTAGCAGAAGTTAAAAATGAAAACGAAACAATAGCTAAAAATTTAAATTTATTTTTAAATAATCCCTTTAATTCCAATAAAAATCAACTTGAATTTCAAGAAAATTTAATTCATATTTCTATAAAAATGAAAATAATTATAGATAAGTTAATAAAAAAATATAAAATAGATTTATCTGCGCAAAATTATAGTAACTCAGCATACATTTATTCATCTTTAGATCATTCTACAGTATTCACTTCAATCATAGGAATTTTGATTAATTCAAATAAAATCAATTTTAAAGAAATTGAACCCGATATAAAATCTTTTGCAATTCTTAAAAACGATTTTGATATACTATCAAATAATAATTATGCTTTAGGCGTAAAACTAAGAGATAGTATTCTTCCTATTTTTAATCCCAATAATTTTGAATATTTGACGATAAATGAAAAGAAAAAATTATTGCAAGAAAATTTAAAGATTTTTATTTCAATTTTAGTCTTAGGACTTTTAATTTCATTAATTGTATGTTTTTTCATTGATTTTCATAGAAATTATAAAATTCGTTATAAAGGAAATAATTAGTGTGCGGAATATTTGGCATAATCTCAAGACCGAACGTGTTTAATGAGAAAATTGTTAGGGACGCTCTAAATAAGATATCTCATAGAGGTCCTGATGATTGGGGGCTTGAAAAACTAGAATTAAAAGACAAATGGGATGTTTGGTTTGGTCAAAGAAGATTATCAATAATTGATCTGTCTTCCGCAGGTCATCAACCTATGACTAAATTTTTACCTGATAATATTATATCACTATGTTTTAATGGTGAAATTTATAATTTTAATCAACTTAAAGAACAATTAAAAGATAATTGGAAGTTCCAATCAGGTACAGATACTGAAGTTATTTTAGCAGGAATTCATTTATTAGGAAATGATTTTTTAAAAAAGCTTAATGGAATGCTTGCAATGGCTTTTTTCAATCAAAATGAGCATAAAATTACTTTCGCAAGAGATAGATTAGGAAAAAAACCTTTATATATTTATAAGTCTAAAGATTGCATAGCGTTTTCATCAGAATTAAAATCAATTATCAATTTAAAATTACCATTAACCATAAATAATGAAGCTTTAGAGTTTTATCGTTGGCTTGGTTACATACCTGCAAATCTAACTATTTATAATGAATGTTTTAAGTTAAGCGCAGGCTCTTACCTTAATCTTGATCTCTCTAAAAATAATCTAGAATTAGAAAATGAAACATTATACTGGGATCCATTTATTGGATACGGCAGACAATACAAACATTCTTATGATGAAGCGATAGATGAATTTTTAGAATTATTAGATGATGCGACTAAAATAAGATTAGTCTCCGACGTACCTGTAGGAGCATTCTTGTCAGGAGGGATAGATTCTTCTTTAGTATTATCGAGTATAAAGAAATTAAATATTCCTAATTTTCAGTCATTTACAGTTCAATATGATAATAAAGAATTTGATGAATCTTCAATTGCAATCGAAACATCAAATAATTTAGACATTCCTATTCAATTATTGCATTTAAAAGAATCAGATTATCAAAACCAAATTCTAAAAATCCCATTTCATTATGACGAACCATTTTCAGATAGTTCACAAATTCCAACAATGGCTATTTCAGAAGCAGCAAGAAAATTCGTTACAGTTGTTCTAACTGGAGATGGTGGAGATGAGGTATTCTTAGGGTATCCTAGATTTTCCTACACTAAAAAACTTGTCATTATAAATCAATTAACAAAATTAATTCCATTTTTAAATAAAACAATTGCTTCTTCTTTAAAAACTAAACTTGGAAAAATACTATTTAGAAAAATATTAAACTTGTTCTCTGTAAATTCAACAAATTTAGATTCAAAGCTTGAAAAAATAAACGAAATTTTATCTGCTAAAAATGAATTTCAATTATATGATATAATTTTACGAACAAATCCAAAATCAAAAACAAATAACCCTTTAAATAATTTTAATAGCTATTTCGAATTTACTAAGAATTGGTATCCTAACTATTCTTGGCAGAATCTTGATAATAGAAGCATAGAAGAAAAATTTGCCGCATTAGATCTAGTAACTTATCTAAGAGATGACGTGTTAGTAAAAGTTGATAGAGCAACGATGGCCTATTCTCTAGAAGCCCGTTCACCTCTGCTAGACTATAGAATTGTTGAATTCGGTACTTCTTTGCCTCTCCATTTCAAAATTCAAAATAATGTCTACAAAAAAATCCTGAGAGATGCATTAGCGAGAAGGACGCAAGGAAAAGTATTGAGCATGCCCAAAAAAGGATTTGGTGTTCCACTGCCTGCTAACCTTCCAAATGGATCAAATTTAAATTCTAGATGGAATTTATTTATTGAAAATGAATGGGAAAAATATACTAAGCAACATAGTTAGGAAATATTATGCAAAATCATATGTCAACAGAGATTCTTGAAATTAAATCAACAAAAATTGGAGTAATTGGCTTAGGTTATGTTGGTTTGCCTTTAGCAATTTCTTTTTCCAAAAAATATAATGTTATTGGTTTTGACATAAATAACGAAAAAATTGAAAAATTAAAAGCAGGAAAAGATTATACTGGAGAGATAGAAAATACAAACATTTTAAATAATGATAATATTTTATATACATCTGATTATACAGATTTAACAACATGTAAAGTTATAATAGTTGCGGTTCCTACTCCAATTGATAATGGAAATAATCCTGATTTAACTCCACTTTTGTCGGCTTGCTCCTTAATTGGAGAAATTTTAAAATTAAATTCAAATATTTATTATATTTGTTTTGAGTCAACGGTCTATCCTGGTTGCACAGAGGAAGATTGTAAACCATTAATTGAAAAAATTTCTGGCAAAACTCATGGTGTAGATTTTTATTTAGGCTATTCACCAGAAAGAATAAATCCTGGCGATAAAAAACATACATTTGAAAATATTACTAAAGTAGTCTCTGGATGCTGTAACCATTCACGTGATTTTTTTGCCCAATTATATAATTCGGTTATATCAGCTGGCGTTCATATTGCTTCCAGCATCAAAGTTGCTGAAGCTGCTAAAATTATAGAAAACACTCAAAGAGACATTAATATAGCACTTATAAATGAATTATCCATAATTTTTTCCAAATTAAATATTGATACACATGAAGTTCTAAGCGCAGCAAGAACAAAATGGAATTTTCTCGATTTCATTCCTGGCTTGGTGGGCGGTCATTGTATTGGAGTCGATCCCTATTATTTGACTTATAAGGCAGAGACAGTGGGATATATTCCAAAAGTTATTTTATCAGGAAGAACAATAAATGATTCAATGGCATCATTCGTTGCTTCTCAAGCAGTAAAATTGGCTCTAAAAAATAAGCCTAAAAACTCAGAATTATATAGATGTCTTATATTAGGTTTTACATTTAAAGAAAATATTTCTGATTTTAGAAATACTAAGGTAGCACAAATAATTAATTCTTTAAAAGAATATAATTTCCATACAGACGTTATTGATCCACTTGTAGATAAAAAAGATGTCCATTCTGAATATAATATTGAAATAAATACTCATTTAAATATTGATTTTCAATTATATGATTGCATTATACTTGCAGTACCTCATCGCGAACTTGTTCCTACAATTGAAGAAATAATTAATCCAGATAAACAATATAACGGCGTTTTTGTAGATGTAAAAGCATACTTAAATTCAACTCAAATAGCGCAGATATCAAATCACATAACTTATTGGCGTCTTTAATTTTATCGAGTTAATTTTAAATTAGGATTTTAATATGAATAATAATTTTGAAGATATCATTGACAAATCAATTTTTCAAAATGTGATTATAAGAAATAATTTTATTCAAAGTACAGACATAAATATTCAATATACCGGAAATGCAGAAACGGTTAAATCATTTGGAGAAGAATGGAATATTTTTAAACATTCTGATTTATCCTTAACTGAAACAGCTGCAAAAGAATATTTTGACGTTTTTCCATTAGAGCAATTAAATAAAAATTGGATTGGAGTAGATGTTGGCTGCGGTACTGGAAGATGGGCTAGAAGAATTAGCCCCTATGTAAAAACTCTGTACGGCGTAGATCCTTCAGAAGCGATAAATATATTTATGGAAAATACTAAAAATGATGACAACATCATTCCAGTTAAGGCGTACGCAGAAAATTTGCCGTTTCAAGATAAATCTATCGATTTTGCTCTTTCATACGGAGTCTTACATCATATTGAAAAAACCGAAGAATCAATAGCAGAAATAAATCGAATCCTAAAAAATGATGGTATTTTTCTTTTTTATTTTTATTATAATTTAGATAACAGATCTTTTTTGTTTAAATGCATTTTTTTAATTGTAAATATTATGAGAAAGTGTATTAGCAAATTTCCTCCATTTTTAAAAAAAATAACATGCGATTTACTAGCAGCATTTATTTATTTGCCATGTGTTATTCTAGCAAAAATAGTTAAATTAATTTTTGGTGAAAAACTAGCTGAAAAACTTCCTCTTTCTTCCTACAGAAACAAAAATTTTTATATAATGAGAAATGATAGCCTTGATAGATTTGGGACACCGCTTGAAAAAAGATATTCAAAAGAACAATTAACAAAACTTCTAAAAGATAATGGTTTTAAAAATGTTGTATTTTCAAATAATATACCTTATTGGCATGGTTATGCAGTAAAGTAATTTGAATATTAAGGTAAATTTTAATGACCATTCCGTTCTTGACACCTACTATATTTTTTATATTAGTTACGATTTTTATCATGTACAAAAATGGAAAATATTTTTTTTACAAATTTCTATTTTTATTTGTTTATTTATTTTTAACCTCATTTTTTCTTAAAAGAGAGCCTGATCATTATACTTACTTAAACTTTATGACAAATACTTATACGTCTATAAGTACTGCTTTAAAAGCAAATAGCGGAGTTTATACTTTTGCAGCTTCTTTAGTGTATATTATTAACCAATTTGTTAGGTCTATTGATTTAAGTATTTTAATTAATAACAGCTTTACAATAACATGTATTATTTGTATACCAAATATTTTTTCTAATAATAATTCAATTATTCCTTTAAAAAAACATATATTTCAATTAGCTTTAATTATACTTTCTCCTATGATAGTCACTTCAGGAAAAAATATGAATAAAGATTTAGCAGTTTCATTTTATTTATGTCTTTCTTTTTATACATTTTACTACATGATTGAAAAAATGAGAGAAATTATACATTTAAAAATTAAAGATATAACAAATATTATATTTATGATACTGTTATTTATCATTTCTACTACCTATTTAAATTTTGTAAGATCATCTTTGTGTAGTATTTTTATTGTGTCTATAATTATTTTTATTATATCAAAAATTTTATATTTTATTTTTAATAAAAAAGTACATATAAATTTTATAAGTATAATTTTAATTTTTATTTCAATATCATACATTCAATTGTTTAAATGGGATAGTTTAATTTTCTCTCAATCCGAAAATCTAGGTAACGCTACGATAAAAGAACTTCAAGGATTAAGTCAGCCTTATATTTTTGATACTCTTTTTTACTCTTTGCAAGGATATTTTTATTCTTTTTTTGGAATATACATTTCACAATTAAGTACAAACACATTATCTTTAATTAACTTTATCCCTTCTGTAATAATAAATATCACGTATTTAATTTTAATAATCAAATTGATTAAAAGTGATAAAAATAATCTAACATTACAAAATCTCTGTTTTTGTTTTATATTTTTTCATATTGGAATACAAATATGGGGTACACCAAATTATTCAAATTTATTTAGACAACAAATTCCTGACGTTTTTCTAATTGCAATTTTTTTACTTATCCATAAAATGAAGCTAAAAGATAATAAAGTTGAACCTCCAAATTATTCAAATATACAAATATCTGTTATTAAGAATTCTAATTAAATGTCTTTTTATATTTTAAGGTTCATCTCTAAAATATCATTTTTGAACTACTATATAAATCCAAGATCCATAAAATTTTAAAGTAGAATATTTATAATAAAAAACAAGAGTATAATATAAAATTTATAAATAATTATTTGCTTTAATTTGTGCAATATATTATTTTAGAAAGTAGTTTTGCTAAACCATTATATAAATTATTAATGGGGAAGCTTTTTATCTCATAAAAACTAAAGTAGGCAGAAATTTAAGTGATAACTGGAATAATATTAACATAAATTAGAAAATTTGAAGTATACCTTTAGAATGATCTATACTTCATGGATTTAAATTAATAAAATTGGAGAACCTATATGCTAAAACCTTATTCTAAAGAGATAAATCCAAATAACCTGAGAAAAAATATTTTAAACATGGCTAAAGTAGGTAATTCTGTACATATTGCATGCGCTTTTTCAATTGTTGAGATTCTTTCCGTTCTTTATCAAAATTTCATTAATATAGATCCTAGTAACCTTAAAAATACTAATAGAGATCTCTTTTGCCTAAGTAAGGGGCATGGAGTCATGGCCTTATATTCATGCCTTTATGAAATTGGAATATTACCTGAAGAATACTTGAACAAATATTTCCAAGATGGAAGTAAATTAAAGGGACTTTCAGATGCAAATATTCCAGGAATTGAAGTGTCCGGAGGTTCGCTAGGGCATGGAATTACTGTTTCTGTTGGATTAGCGCTCGCCGCCAAATTAAAAAATAAATCAAATAAAATATACTGTCTAATAGGTGATGGAGAAATGAATGAAGGAAGTGTTTGGGAAGCATTACTTTTTTCGAAACATTGGAATCTTGATAATTTGATTTTAATAGTTGATGCAAACCAGTATCAAGCAATGGGACTATGTTCCGAGATTCTAGATTGTGAACCTTTTTATAATAAATTTGAAGCGTTTGGTTTTGAAACATGGGAATGCGATGGACATTCTGTATTAGAACTTAATAGAGTATTCAATCAAGCTTTAATAAGTAAGCACGAAAAACCCAAAGTGGTTATAGCAAGAACTGTTAAAGGAAAAGGCGTGTCGTTTATGGAGAATAATAACGCTTGGCATTATTCTCGACTAAATAACGAATTATTTCAAAAGTGTCTTGAGGAGTTATCTTAATGAGAGAAACAATTTCAAATTTCTTAGCTGAAACAGCTTTAAATAATCCTGATTTTTATGTTTTAAGCGGTGATCATGGTTATGCACTTTTTGATGAAATTAGAAAATCAGCTCCAAAACAATTTATTAATGTTGGAGTATCAGAACAAGCGATGGTTGGTTATGCTGCAGGAATGATAAAACAAGGCTTAAAAGTTGTAATTTATGGTCTTTCCTCTTTTGTTCCAATTAGAGTTATAGAATTTATTAAAATGGATATTTGTTATGAATCTCTACCACTAATTATTTTAGGGGATGGCGCTGGTTTGGTATATTCTACTTTAGGGCCAAGTCATCAATCAGCAGAAGATATCGCTTGTATGAGATCTTTGCCAAACATAAATATTTTCTCTCCCGCAGATAAATATGAAATGTCTGCAAGTTTAAATAAAGCGCTAATTTTAAATTCGCCCTCCTACATTAGAATTGGAAAATCTGATAAGCCATGTGTACACAATCAAAGTTTTCAAATGCCCAAAGTTTCAAGATTAATTTCAATTTCAGAATCATATTCAAATGAAAATTGTATTGTAGCTACAGGATCCATGGTTTCAACTGGAATAAATATCTCAAAAAAATTAAATGTTGATATATTTTCTTTTATTGAATTAACAAACTTTGATGAAAAAATAGTCGTAGATCAAATAAAAAAATATAAGAATGTATTTACTTTAGAAGAACATTCTATCAATGGAGGAATTGGCTCTATTCTATCAGAAGTAATCGCAGAAAATGGTTTGAAAATAAATTTAAAAAGAATTGGGATCAAGAATAAGTTCTCACAAAAATGTGGCAGTTATGAGTATTTGATGAAAGAACATGAGCTTGATGAGTCTTCAATATACTCTCACTTATCAAATTTCATCGAGAATAAAGGTTAAAATAATTGTTAAATAATCTATATATAACAGATTTAGAACATATATATACACATACACAAGAAGTATTTAACGAAATTTCAAACAAAAGAATTTTTGTTACGGGCTGTACAGGATTTTTTGGAATATGGTTAATTGAAAGTTTTCTATACATTAATAAAAAAATGAATTTAAACTCTCACATGACTATTTTAACAAGAAATAAAAAAAAATTTATTTCGTTACATAATCATTTAACTAACTTTAGCGAAATTGATTTCTTAGAAGGTGATATTTGTTCTTTTGAATTCCCTCAAAATAAATATGAATATATTATTCATGGAGCTGCTGAAGTAAGCAATGACGAAATCTCAGCTATTGAAACAGTTGCAACTATCGTAAATGGAACTAAACATATTTTAGATTTTGCTAATCATAATCAAACAAAAAAATTATTATTTATTAGTTCAGGAGCCGCATATGGCAAACAAATTGCCTCGCTCCCATATATCACTGAAGAATCAAATATAGCTCCCCTTACAACTGACTCGACATCAGTTTATGGTGAGTCAAAACGATTAGCTGAATTATTATGTGTATTAGCTGCTAAAAAAGGGATATTAGAAATTAAAATTGCAAGATGTTTTGCTTTTATTGGACCTTACTTACCTTTGAATAGTAGGTTTGCTGTTGGAAATTTTATTAAGGATGTGATCGAAGGAAAAAATATTGTTATAAAAAGTAATATTCAAGTATATAGATCCTATTTATACGCTTCTGATTTAGCTATTTGGCTTTGGACAATACTCATTAAGGGTAATAATTGCGAAATATATAATGTTGGATCAGATAAAGAAATATCTTTAATTGAATTGGCAAATTTAATATTGAAAGTTTCAAAAAGTAATTGCAAAGTTCTTGTTAATTCTTCTCAAAACAATTTAAATTTAATAGACAGGTATGTCCCATCGATTGAAAAATCAAATAGCTCATTAAATCTAAAGCCAACAATTAGTCTAGAATTGGCTATTGAAAAAACTTTAAATTGGAATAAAAAGTTATTTTGAAGAAACCTCAATAATTTTATCTATATTTTTTAACGCTCCTGTTCTGTGGGATACAATTATTGTTGTGCACTGTTTCTTCAATTTTGAGATTGATTCACAAACTTCATTTTCAGTACTTTCATCTAAATTAGAAGTTGGTTCATCTAATATCAAAATTTGTGGATTATTTAAGATGGCTCTTGCAATGCATAATCTTTGTTTCTGTCCGGCCGATAATTCAGAATGATTTTCGCTAACTCTATAATTTAGCGTTTTAGATAAAAAATCTTTTTTTAACGAAACAAGTTCTAGCGTACTCCATATTTTATCTTCATCTGGTATAGAATCTAAACCATAAAGTAAATTTTCTTTTATGCTTCCTTCAATTAAAAAAGGCTCTGGTCCAACATATCCTAGTTTAATATTGTTATTAAAAAAATAGTCTTTAGGTGATTTACCATCGACCCAAATATTTCCATGTTGTGGTTCCAAAATACCTAATAAAAGCATTAATAAAGTAGTTTTCCCTGACCCACTAGAACCTATTATACCTAACTGTTCTCCCGATTTTAAAATCATACTGAAATTTTCAAGAATTTTCTTTTCATTCGTATCATAGTAAAAACTTACAGCATCAAAATTAATTTCTGGTGCATTTTTAAGAACCGCAGACATTACTTGTTTATGAATTTTCTGATTATCTACTAAATTAATATCTGGTGTTAATGTCGAGCCTTTAAATTTTATATGTGTTATAGGCAATGAAGATAGCATTTTATCTCTATCTGAAAACTCATTAAAATATTGAACAGATTTTTTGAACTGCGGATATGAAATATTTAACATTCCAAAAGAATTTGTTATTACTGAAAGATTTTGGATAAATCTTACTAACATATAAAGAAATGAAATCAAAACTATTGACTTTGTGTGCCAAAACTCTTGACTTATAAAAATCGTCACAACCAAAAGAATTATACCAAGAAAAGGAGTTCCAATAGAATTAAAATTATTTAAAAAACAAACTCTAATGTAATTTAATGAATAATTCAATGAGTTTTTTATAAGTCTTATATATTCTTGATTATTTGTTTTCATTATTTTTATGAAAAGAATGTTTCTTGATACTTTTTCAATACCTTTATTTATTTCCTCTTGTTCTGATGGTATTTTTTTTGACAAAGACCTTATTTTTTTGTTATTTTTAGATATTATAAATCCAATAACTAAAATACCTAGCAAACAAACAATTGCTTCCTTCCATGCTATAGCTATTAAAAAAATTAATAGTAAACTACACTGTATTAATGTTGATACCAATGAAAGACTACTCGACATAAAAATTGAAAGTTTTGGTGCTAATTCTGAGATCATGAAATTGACGTTAGAAGAACTTATTTTTTTTGAAGAAGATTGAAATAAAAGATCATATATAGCTAGATGTTTAATTCTACAATTCGAATATTCAGTTATATATGTTAAACTTTGAGAATTTATCAGTTGTGATATAAATCTCAAAAATCCTATAAAAAACAGTAAAACAAGAACAGTCAAAATTGTTAATTTAGGAAAACTATAACCAAAAATAGTTACATTGTTACTTATAAATCCAAAACTAATAAGCAAAAATTGTATTGCTAAAGCAAACAAAAACTCAATAAATGATAATAAAATAGAAGAGAAAATTCCAAGAAAAAAAACAAAAATAGCTTTTTTACCCATAAATTGAAATATTTTTTGGATTTTATAAAACCCATTTAACCCAGCAAATCTCTTATAATACAATGATTTCATTTCGTATTCTCAAATTAAAATATTTTTAAAAATTCTTATAAATTAATTAACTATTCTCAAGATTAATAAAATCTTAAAAAATCTTATTAATCTTATAAAACATTTTACTGTCACTTACATTAAATAACTTCCTATAGTTCATCTTTATCTTGCAAATAAACATCTAATTTTGAATATTCCTTTTTTCAAGTTTTTCCTAAATCTTTGTGAAGTAACAGCAACTATAGCATCATAAACTATATTTCTTGATTTCATACAAAGGTAATGTTTAATGCCATAAATTTTTAATAGTTTAATTCCGTATAAATTTGATAAGAAGAAAAGATATTGAGTGTGTCTATACCAAATCTGCTTTCCCCAATTCATTGGAGCTCTTTCTTTCCTTACTTCAACTATAGGAAAATTAAAAATAGTCACACCTGTATTAGTATTTGCAAGTCCAACTTGTAAACCATACATATGAGCATATAAAGTTTTTATAGTTTTTGCTGATACTTCATTATTAAAAATATCTTTCCGAAAAATATTAGCACTAATAAGGGTATGTGCTAAAAGATTATGTGGATTATTTTTGACAGAGAATAAAGCAAAATCTTTATAGCTTTTAAAATATTTTCCTTCCAAGCCTAATGAAATTGTTTTGGGCAATATAAAGAGTCCTGTATCAGATTTAACTTTTAATTCATTTAATACTAGGAGAATTGAATTCGGAAAGATAAGTTCATCATCACCAAGTATCCAAACATACGTTCCAGAAGATCGCAGAGTACAATAAAAAATATTATTTATCCCACCAATATTATTAGAATTAATATAATAAGTTAACCTAGAAAGGTTTATATAACTATTTTGAAGAAAAGCATTAGTATCATCCGTAGAAGAATTATTTGAAATTAAAATTTCTATAAATTCATTTTGGGGATCTACTGTCTCACATTGAGGAATAAGGTCTTTCAATATTTCTGATAAATAAAAACATCTATTGAAAGTGGGTATAGCAATTGTCAAAATTGGTTTTTTAATTAAAGACTTTTTAACTAACCCATTTTTAGAGTCTGATAAGTAATTTTTTTCAATACTTTTATTATCTTTCATTTTAATTTATTCCGATAAATATTAATAATTTCTTCTATTCCTTGCTGATAATTAATTTTTGCTTTCCATCCCAAAGCCTCTAAATTTGAGTTATTTGCACAAGAACTCATAATTTCATCTTCCCGATAAGGAATGGCACCATACTCTAATTTAGAACTACTTTTTGAATATTTAAGGACAAAATCAGTAAACTCTCTAAGTTCAAAAGCTTTACCTGTTCCAACTTCATAAATTTGATAACCATTATGGTTTCGTAATTCATATTTTAATATTTTTAAATAAGCATCGACTACGTCTGTGATAAAAATGAAATCTCTTTTTTGATGTCCATAAGTTAAGTTAACAATAGGGAGTTCTTTTATAGCAATATTTTGAATAACTCCCTCTATGAATTTTTGCGGTTTATCGAATGGACCATAAATATGTTCTAACATAAGATCTATAACTCTTATTTTGCTAGAATAAAATTTAAGCCAATAGTTTAAACTTTTTTTAGTCAATGAATAATTAAGTAAATATGAATAAAATGCATTATCTTTATTGAAATAAGAATCAGTATTTATAAAAATTTTTAAATTATTCATAACACCTAATTCTAACAATCTTAAAGGAAGTGTTAAATTAGCTAGAATTACATCTGAAGTTGAAGCAAAATTTCTTCCATACTCAGTTGCTGTATGAATAATTACATTAATATTATAATTTTTAAATAGAAAATCAAGATCATCCTTATTTATACAAAAAAACTTAAGTTTATTACAATTGAACAATTCTAGCTTAGTAAGATCAGAAGATTCTCGATGTAAAACTATGACGCTAAAATTATTTTCTAATAATTCAGGTAACAATCTAGAGCCTAAGAAACCCGTTGCTCCAGTCAACAAAACCGTTGGTTCTTGATTTCTATTCATTGTCATTTTATACTGAATTCCCCTGCTTAAAAAGTAAAATACAAAGATTATACTTTATAAATAAATATTGACACATGAATTTCCCTAATCATAATTTTCATAAAAATCAATGCTTATTGACAAGTACTATTCAACGTTTTAAGAGTAATGCATACAATTCTATTTTACAACAAAGAGCAAACTCTTTTACTAATTTTTACCCCATATAGCTTCTCTATATTGATTTATTGCTAGGTCATACTTATTTTTAAGTGCTAATATTAGCTCATTCCTATTTAATATATTATTTGCACTAATAGCATTCTTTTCATAATATTCAATTAAGTCATTTGGGCTTTTAATTTCAGGTAGATAAATTACCCCTTCTGAATATTCTTGTGAGTAAATTGAAGTATCAACATCATGGGGGTTAAGCATAAGGACATGTTTTTTTCCAAATTGACTTGCCTCAAGTAGAGAAGAAGAAGCTAAAGATAAAATAACATTAGACTTAAGCAGATCTTCTGATAATGTAGAATTAGAAATATCCCAGTTTAAATGCTTTTTATATTTTTTAAAAAAAATTTCTCTTTCAGAGGGATGTGGTCGATAAATAAAATACTCATCTTTAAAATTAAATTTTTCTTTTAATTTATCTCTTATTTTATTCATAAAATCATAATATTTCATTACTGTATCAAAAGAATATGACTCCTCAAACCCTCCCATAAATAGAATGTAGTTTTGTGTTATTTCTATTTCTTGCACTGTATTTAAGTATTGCATAGCCTCATAAAATCTATAAATACATAAAGTAAAATACATATCATTAAACACAATTTGCTTATTCAGAAAGAATTTATATTTTTTATACAGTTTATTTTTAGGTAATTTTCCAAAATATAAAATTTTTGATTCAGAAAACTTCCTGCCAATATGATGAATGCCGTGCGGTAAATACACTACTTTAATAAATCCATTTAGCCATCTATCAAGAATAACTAAGCCACAAGTTAAATATGTAAGATCATCTACCACAATAAAATGGATGGAAGGACGACAAAAAACTAGTTTTAATAAAAAAGCTCTTATACATGATACAATGCGCATTTTTCTATTCATAGGGATAACTTCTTGTAATTTTGTTCCAATTTTATGAGGAAAAAACAAGAAATGAGGAACATTATATCTCTTCAATAAAGCTTTGTCTTCAGGGCTCAAAGGATAAGACGTCACAAAGATTAAAGGGTAACGTTTTTCATCAGATGCAGATATTACACTAAAAAAATGAGCCTTAGTGAAGTACTCAGAAACAGCAACCCTATATTTTTTACGGGAAAAAGTTGTAAGAATAAAATAATAAAGTGCTTTAAATATCATTTACTCCCTTTCAAGGTTTAAATAACCAATAGTGAAAGTATTATATTACATAATTTTTTCAAATTTAATAGGGTGTGTTTTGGATTACACAAATCTAGCCAACAGAATTAACTGTAAATCCCTTCAAATACAAAAAGCGGTTTAAATTTAAGTTTAGAGAGAATGTATGATTTTTTTATACTTCTCTACAAATTAGAATAATACATTTCATAGTTTTCAGATTTTTGTAAGTTAGCATAGAATTAACTTAGACATTCTTTTGCCAAAAACCTCCTTTTATATTTAGAAACATGAAAACGTTTAAATTAGTAGCAGATTTCCTCCCAAAATGGGTTAAATTGCATAGAACGCAAGCACTATAAAATAATGATAAAACTATTGAAATTTCTTCGTTATAAATTACTATATCATCGTTGTTACTTTTAGAAAGGAAAATAAAATTTGTTTATTAAAAAATTAATAAAAAATGTAATGCCAATCGGATTGTATATTTTATCTAATAAGATAAAATATTTAATTTATCAATTGAGAACCTCTAATGGGTACAAAGGAAAATACAATTCATTTAGTGATGCTATAAATTTTAACAATAAGTATATTGATGGATTTAAATCAGAAGAATACAATAAAAATATTTTAAAAAAGACAAAAAATATTGAAAATAATATCAAAAGCTTAACACCAGTTGTAAATATAAATGATTTTATTTTAAGTATGGAAATTATTTTACATATATCCCAAGGAAATAAAATACTTGATATAGGAGGGAGCATTGGCCATCATTACTTAAACATAAAATCTACAATAAATGACCTCGACTTCTATAAATCCAGTGAGCCAAAATATTTTATTATGGAGAATAAAAACTTATTAAATTCTATCAACTCCTATTTCTTTAATGAAAAATTTATAGGAATAACTGAACACCCTATTAAAGCTGATTTAGTAATAATGAGTAGTACATTACATTACATCGAAGATTGGAAAAGTTTAATAAAAACTTTAATTGATTTAGGAACTAAAAAATTCGTTTTATCCAGAGTACCCGTTCATTCTGGAAATACTTTTATTTCATTTCAAGTAATCGAAGAAGGAGGCTTTCCCTGCTACTTTTTTAATGAAAAAGATATAATTGATTTTTTTTCTGAAAATCAATTTTATCTTAAAAAGAAATGGGCTTGCCCTGAAAATCATGCTGTTTATTTTGGGCCTGCAAAAAATGATTCAAAATACGGATATGGTTTCATATTTCAAAAATGAGTTAAATATTTTTAACTCCCAAAATTCATAGAATATTCAAGATAGTGTTTTTGATTTAAGAAAACAGCCTCTTTCCGCCCAAACAAAAGACTAATTTACGTTTATTATAATGTCCTTATGAAGACTCTTGAAGTTCAAAATAATGAACATCACCAATTGCAAGGCATCCTTCCGACAAGTTTGTTTGCAAGAAGTAAATTAGTTAAGTAAAGAATTCAATTGAGGCTAGTAGTGGAATTCTAAGAGAGCCATTTGTCAGAATTATTCATAATATTTTTACTGTTATGAAGAAGTTCAGTGAGATATTTAATTAAATTAATCTTATTGGTATAGGCGTTGGCTAAAATGGAAGTGATTATGGCTACAACATAAGCATCATTTTGGTTTTTGAAGAAATGAGAATTTCTTCTATAGCGAATGGCAATTTTTAGCATTCTTTCGCTCAGGATGTTTTCAAGTGGTGCATTTTTAATTTCACAAAATGCGCAAAGTTTTTCGAAATATTGAATAATATATTTATACGCTTTTCCTATTGGTGAATTAGGTTCTACCAGTTTTTCATTTAGTCCTGATTGAAAGATATACAAAATTTTATTCATTATTAGTAAAGAATATTTTTTATGAAATAGTAGACGTTCTATTCGATTAAGTTTTTTCTTTTTTGCTTTGCGAGCATTGAGTAAAATGTCTCGATATAAAAGTAAAATTTTATCTACTTTTTCAGTGAACTGTTTCCTTAAGTCGTAAAAATTTCTTCTAGGATGGACATAGCATAACGATAAATCAACTTTATTTTTATCAATTTATTTTAGTTACTAGAAAGATTATCTATCATAATAACGACTTTTTCTGAGTTGGTTCTTTGATTGCAAAATACAGAAAGTCGATTTCCAGCATGTTTTGAACCGAATAAATAATGAACAATTTTTTATTCGGGAAATAATGCAATTATGTTAGTTATTCTAGTTTTCGTTGAAATTTGATTTGCTTTTTGTCCCTTTACAATTCTAATTTTTTTTTGCTTTTTTAAATCTTTTTTTAAATTAATTATGAGAAAAGGAGAACCATCGGCACGAAGAATATCAGCATAATGAGCAAAATAATCTTTTAAAAATTGATAGAATTGACGAAGTTTTTTAGCCACCTGTTCCAGGAGATCCCATTGAGTAGCATCAGGAATTCTTGCACCAACTTGAGAGGATAAAAATTCAAAACAACAAGCAAGCATTCCAAACTGATAACGAAATGATGTTAAAGTTGCTACAGCCGAATGATGATAACGACCAATTTTATGATAAGTTAATTCTTCTAGTAAAATAGGTTTTTCAATATGATTACCACAAGAACAACGTAACGATGGCATATGGAAAAATTTAACTTTTAATAGAGGCATGGATAGAACAAGTGTTTGTTTTTCGATATATCCTTGATTTAATGTTTCTTTATGACAAGATGGACATTGTTTGATATCGTCAGGAGTTATCAGTACTTTTTTAGCATTCAGATAGTTTATCTTTCCTGAGGATTATTTCTTTTTAAAATTAGAATCGATTGAATTATCAGCTGAATCTTTTTGTAGCTCAATTTGATTATTTTCAGACTCAACTGTTTTTTCATTGTAATCAAACAGAAAAGCTTCATTATGTGAACCAAAAGTTAGCTTTTGGAGTTTTGTACATGCAATTCTTTTTTGTTTCACTTTCATTGATAAACAATAATGTTCTTCAATAATTTTTAAAAAACTCTTATTTTATCATTTGGAAGATTGTTGCCGTGGACAAAAAATTCATCATATCGTCTTTTTCGGCAGTGAGAAAGTCATTATTATTTTATCTAAATTAGAACCTATAAAAAACATTATACAAAAAGAATAAATGACTAATAATTTAATTAATTGTCAAATTTTATAAATAAATTAAATTATTTTTCAATCTCTCAATGTTATAGCTCTATTTAAATCACATCCAAGTATGATAATTTGTAGCTTTTTTAAATCCAATTTTTCACACTCTTCCTCTGAATTAGGTGTTTTAAACTTTCCGTTTAACATTCTTTTTGTTGAATGCAAAAATCAATGTCCATCATAATACAGAATTTGCAGACAAGTTTTTTGTTTATTTCTAAAAACAAATAAAGAGGATTACTAAAGTCTCTAAAGTGATCCCTTTTATGTAAAATAATACTTTTGCTCATAATAATTTATTACTTTTCACCCTTATACTACTTTGATTTTTTCCCTGTATATAATAAACAATCTGAATAATGATATTTTGATACAATGCACTCATATTCAAGCTCCATTCTGTGGAAGAAATCTGATAATTCACAAAAAATTTCTTTGTTATTATCTTTATGAATATTTAGTAATGGATCTGACAATGCAATCTCTCCATTAGGTTGCGGTTTTGAATTTTGAAGCCAAAAAATTTGATTAAAAACAGGATAACCTTGAAGCCCTTTAATACTACCTTCAAAGCCACAGACTTTAAAAACTTCAATTAAAGATGTTGGTGTAAAATAATGGATATGAGCTTTATGATAAAAGAAATTAGAATAACCAAGATTTTTGTAAAGTGATAGTAAAGCATCAAAATGATTCGGAACTTCAAAATGAATAATTCCATTATCAGATAATAGTGAATGAGCTTTTCTGAGAAATTGAACAGGGTTTGCAACATGTTCCAAGACTTCAAAACTTGTAATTATATCGTATTGTTGATTTGCTATAAAATCAATAAAATTAACATTAAATATATTTGCCTTCAAGTATTCATTTTTGGCATATTGATAATCTTCTCTATTTGGTTCAATGCCATGAATAATTTTAGCTTTAGAATGTTGTAAGACATTAGAAATAACTCCACCAAATGAGCAGCCTATTTCTAAATAATTCGTATTTTCTGTTATATGGTTAGAAAATGAATCATATTGCTTTTTATTTAATTTACTATATATTCTCCTGTGCTGATCAGATTTTGTATGAGAATTAAGAGTTGAAGAAAATTCTTTTCTATAATTTTCTTCATAATAATTTTCACTCTCCCAAAACTCTTTTCCTAATATTCCATGTCCATTAAATTTATTTTCCCAAATATAAGCATTTCTACCATCACGAAGAGTAATCTCTTTTTTATAATAATCACTAACAGACTCATGTTCAAAACCGACTTGATCTAGCATTTCTCTTGTAATTTTTGTTTCATTCATAAAATCTCCTTTAGAGTTAGTCTTTTATAAAATAATAATCCATAATATTCTTTTATAAAAATCAAATCAATATGTTAAAAGAAAATCGACTTTTACATAATAATTTTATCCAATTTTAGTTGAACTATTTTCTTTACATCCTAAATTTGAGCACATTCTATAAATCATTTTTTAAAGATAAATAATAATAGTTAAATCGGTCTTTCATTTTATGCTTAAACCATCCTTTCAATAAATTTGTATTGATTATAGCGTCCCCCATCGTCAAGACAAAAAGAGAACTAATTTCATTAATGCACAACATGATCTAATACTTCTATATTTCTATCCCCTTTTAAGCTAAACTGACCATCATGCAAACCTCCTGTTGTTGTTATTTTGATCCTGTGAACTGACAATGGTATTGTAATCCAAAGATTGATGAAAACTTTCGTAATTATAAAATCTAAAATACTCTGTAATTCCTATTCTAAAATTTGTATAAGTTTCGTATTTTAAGCTCCACTGGAATCACTGGACAAATAAATTATCAAGAAAACACCGTCTGCCATCAATAATTATTTGTATGCTTTCTTCGAGAAGTCGATTTGTAAATTCATTGATGGTAATTTGAGAACCATAATCTGTATTGAATATTTTAGTTTTACCAAGCTTTAAAGACTCTTCAAGGGCATCTAAAAAGAAAGAGGATTTCAATTTATTGGTTAATTTCCAAGATAAAATATAATTACTATTCCAATCAATAACGGCATAAAGATAAATCTTACTTTTTCGTAATCTAATGTATATAATGTCCATAATCCAAACCTGATTTATTTCAGTAATATCCATACCAGACAATAAATAGGGATATTTTTTAAGCGCAAAATTTAGAATAGAAAGGTTTTTCTTTAAGTAAATCAACTGCAATACCATAAGGCTCATTAAACGATCAACTTTTTTAATATTGATTTTTATATTTTTTGCCTGACAAAGATATGCAGTTATTCTCCTGCTCCTACAAAAAGGGTATTGAGTATAAATTTCATCAAAAAGGTTCATAATATTTATGTTGCCTTAATTCTTTTCAAGGGGTTTAAAAATGAAAAGTTAACTAAAAACATGATATCAAAGGAACGGCTTTATTTTCATAAAAATAATTCACTTTCTTTGATGCTTGAAATGAAAAACAAAATTGAACAGGATATCCATAATATAATATTTGACCCAAGTGATTAATTAGTAAGCACTTTATTAAACTCTGCGCTACCGTTGCCGATATTTTAACCTCTATCTTATTTATTGCAAAAGAAAGTAATTTAAATTTTGTTGATTACCTTAGGGTTCTTCTTATTTATCAAAACCTTTGGATGCAAAACCCAAAAGATTGGTTACCTTGGAATTATCTAGATACAATCAACATAATTAAAAACCACTCTCTATAAAAAATTTAATACCATTTATTGTAATTGTAAAATGCACTTATTGGGAGGACACAAGAAGAAGCGATATGTTCAAATACATGAAACAAAGAAATAACATCATAATAATTATCTTGAAGCTCTATAATGTTTGAATACGTATTGAAACCTTCTTGTTTAAGCATTTGATTTACATCTTTTGAGCCTCTTTCCTCCATATCTGCATAGTACTCTTTGCTAAGATGAGATGTATTATTTAAAAAAATAATGCCTGATTTTAAACATTTCATTACATAAACATTTGGGATATCTTTTGTTTTCACTGCATATTGAATTATATTTTCTTCATAAATAATATTTATCACATATGGAATACAATCATTCTAAATTATATATCTGAAATTAAAATTAAAAGCACATTTATGAATATTACTTTTTAAGAATTTTTTTTCAATCTTTTAATATAATATTTTCGATCTGTTTATTTATATGCGCAACCCATAAACATTAATTCTCTAGACCATCTAAAGAATTTATTCTTAGTTCGCACGGGTAT
The DNA here is from genome assembly GCF_029873255.1 of Pigmentibacter sp. JX0631. Classification (NCBI taxonomy): domain Bacteria; kingdom Pseudomonadati; phylum Bdellovibrionota; class Oligoflexia; order Silvanigrellales; family Silvanigrellaceae; genus Pigmentibacter; species Pigmentibacter sp. JX0631. The sequence continues at coordinate 1,027,909 of NZ_CP123622.1, forward strand.
AAAAGGAGAAAGTTTTATTAGGCAGTTTTTTTTCGATATCGCAAGTAGATATTTGAATACTTGGTTGAAAATTTTAGCTTCAGCAGATAAATCTGAACCATAAGCTTTTAACCCTAAATTCGAAAAACCAGAAAGAAACTCACCTCTTCCACATCCCACTTCTAAAAATGTTTGCCCAACTTTCATATTAAATTTATCAAATAAATGTTTAGTCAATTGCTCAGGATAACTTGTATATGGAGCTCTTTCTCACTGCTGTAAACTATTTTTAAGTAGTCAATCATTATTTTTTATCCTATTCTTCATAACAATTCGCTTAAAGACTCTTTTAAAATTCCAATTCCTTCAATTAAAGCTTCATCATCTATAGATAAAGGAGGCCCTAACTTAATTGTCCCACAGCATGTTCTTATAGATAATAATCCTTTTTGCATTGCTTTTTCAATAATTCTATCTACCAGATCTATGTCTAATTCTTTTGTTATAGGATTTCTAATTAAAACTGCCCATACCATACCAGTGCCGAAAATTTCACAAACAATACCTGGCATTTCTGATTGCCATTTATATAATTCTTTTTCTATAATATTACCTTTTCGCGCTGCTTCATTTATCAAATCTTCTTCTAATAAGGCAGTTATAGCAGCATAAGCTGCCGCTGCACCTAATGGATTTCCACCATGAGTACTATTTAGTGACGGATCAATATCAATAATTTCGCTTCTACCAATTACAGCAGAAACTGGTAAACTCGACGAAATCGCTTTTCCGCACCATATGATATCAGGAGTAATGTCAAAATGTTGATAACCAAACAACTTACCTGTTCTTCCAAAACCAGCTTGAACTTCATCAAAGCCTAATAAACTATTGTTTAAATCGCACCATTGTCTTAAAGCTTGCATATAATCTTTTGGAAAAAAAACAGCACACCAACCTTGATAGGGTTCAGCATAAAATCCTGCGATATTTGATAAGTCAACGCCTGATTGTTCTAAGTTTTTCATGCTATATTCAAAAAATTCTGCGCCAGTCATATTTTTTTCTTTTAAAACCCAAGGATAGGGATAAGGTAAATGAAATATTTCTGGATGATTATACTTAATCCATTTTTTTCCACTGGGCTTTCCACCAAGGGTCTGAGACCCCATGGTTTTTCCATGAAATGATCCTTCAAAACCCACTACAATTGTTTTATTTTGGTTAATTTTAGATCCATATAATCTTAACATTTTAAGAGCGGCTTCTGTCGCTTCCGAGCCCGTCGATAATAAAAGCACTTTATTTAATTGCTTTTCAGTAATATCTAAAATTAATTTACAAAGCTTTGCTCTTAATTCAGTTTGATAATAATAAGCGTTCAATAGTTGATGATTCACAGTATCTATAATGGCAGAACATATTTTAGGATGCGAATGGCCAACATTGGCAACAAAAATTGTTGACGTAAAATCTATCCAACAGTTTCCAGAAGAATCAAAGACTTGATATCCAGAAGCTCTGTCCCAAACAACCGGAAGTTGATCATTCATAGACAAGGGTTCTAAAGATAAACATTCTTGAATGATAGGAATTGTTGCTGGGTTTGGTATGGGTGTATTAATGTTACGATATTTTGTCGCAATTTTATCGACATTTACGGGAGTCAGGGAAAACTCATACATTAAATAATCTCCTATTTAAATTAAATCAATATTTCTACAAGTTCAATATAATTTCCTTCTGGATCCTGGCAAAAACAAACTTTAGCTTTTCCAGAAGAAGATAGTTTGGGAAGACTTATAAATTTAATATTATTTAATTTCAAATAATTGTATGCTTCATCTACATTTGTAACAGTCAAAGCCATATGCGCATTTCCTAAATCATATATCATTTTTGAATCTTTTTTGCTATCACCTCTATTTATATTTAAATAAAGTAATAACTCAAGCATCCAGCCATCAGGGGCAACCATTTTTACAACATGAATTTTGCAGTTTTCCACCCCAAGTATATGAGATATAAAATCACCTTGTTCAATCTCGTTTGATTTAATTTTAAACCCCAATAAATTAACATAAAATGATATCATTATATCTATGTTTAATACAGGAATGCCTATATGCCTACCAGCATTAATAATCTGATTCATAATTCCTCAAAATTTATTTAAATAAGTTTTCTTCAACAATTTCACAAATAATATGTCCAATCATAATATGACTTTCTTGAATATTTGGTGTATGTTCTGAGGGAATTCTAATACAAACATCGCATATATCAAGCAATTTCCCACCACTTTTTCCAGTTAATCCAACAACGATCATACCTTTTTTCTTCGCTGCTAAGGCAGCCTCAAGAACATTTTTAGAATTTCCACTTGTGGAAATTGCTAATAAAACATCATTATGAGTTCCGAAAGCTTCTACTTGTCTAGAGAAAACAAAATCATAATTGTAATCATTCGCTATTGCGGTGAGAGATGAAGTGTTACAGTTTAACGCTATGGCAAAAAGAGCTTTTCTTTCTATTAAAAATCTTGAGACAAATTCTGCTGCAATATGTTGACTGTCAGCAGCACTGCCTCCATTTCCGCATATCAGTAGTTTATTATTTCCTCGAAAAGCATTTTCAATTACTTTAACTGCAAATGATATTTCTTCATGGCATAGTTTTGCTATATTTAATTTAACATCTATTGATTTTTGTATTAATTCCTGAATTTTATTTTCTTCCATTTTTAATCCTTAAATGCAAATTTATAATTACTTTCTTGAATAGAAATATCAAATTTCTTTGCAAAACCTGAAAGTTCATTTTCAAAAGTAGTAGAATATTCATAGACAAGATCAAATTTTGCTTTATTTTTTCCTAAAAATGTTTCTACAATTCTTCTAGCATTAGAGTCTTTAATACAATATCCTATTAATAAATTATTTGGCTTACTACACAAATCTAAAATATTCATAAAATGCAGAATTTTTTCCTGATTATTTTCCATTAAATTTCTATAAAAATTTAAAATATCAAAAAAAACTAATTTTCTACTTTCTAAAAAATCTAATTTATCTGAAAAATAATTTTTTAAATCATTCACAGCTTGATTATATCTTTCTGGTGTACCAATATCTCTAATATAATCAATAGATTTATATGCAAAAATAGCTCGCTCTTTTTGCAATAAACTTGGAAGAAAATCTTTTTCGAAATTCTGGGGAAATTTATCTTGAACATCAGAAATTAATTCAGTATTTAAAATAGAAACAGCTGCATTTACATTATTAAGAAAAAGCATTTCATTAGGATGCGGACGAACTATTAATTCATTAATTTTTCCAGTTTGCTCGTTGTAATCTATCAAGTCAGCATCTAAAGGATGAAAGTTCGAATGAACAGTCAGTGTACATTCAGAGTTTTTTTGCTCATGATATAAACAAAATTTATTAAAATTAATATTAAAAATTAAATCTCCGCTTAAAAAAATGAGATATTTTCTATCTACTTTATTTTTAACCAGAGATAAACAACCAAATGTATCTAAAGGAGTTTCTTCAATAATAACTACCACTTTATCGTCGTAGCATTGATTAACTCTTTGTTTAATGATCTCAGCTTTATATCCAGCTAAAATAAATATTTTTTCAATTCCTAAGTCTAAAAGTGAGTCTATCTGCCAAAAAAGAACTGGTTTGCCATTAAATTCAATGAGTGGCTTAGGAAGCTCCGGAAATAAAGCTTTAATTCTAGTTCCTTTTCCACCAGCCAGAATAGCTGCTGAATAGTTTTTAAAATTTATTTGACAATGCTCTCCCACCTAATACCTCAATGAAAAAAACTAGTCTGACCACCATCTACTGTTAAAATAGCGCCTGTAATAAACGAAGCTTGTTTAGAACAAAGAAACAAGCATGCTTGTGCAACTTCATTCACTTCCCCCAAACGATTCATAGGGACATGCGTTTTAAGCATTGTTTGAACTTTTATAGGATCTTCTCGCATTTTGATATCCCATACTCCACCTGGAAAAAATATATTCCCTAAGGCCAAACAGTTTACCCTAATTCCTTTTGGTGCTAATTTTTTTGACAGGTGTTTAGAAAACGTCTGTAAAGCAGATTTTGCAACTGAGTAATCTATCGGTGCCTCATAGGCTTCTAGCCCACAAATAGAACTAATAAATAATATATTACCAGAAGATTTTTCCAATAAAGGAAGGAATTCTCGTACCGTATTCACTGCTGAATTAAAATTTAAATTCAAGACTTTCTCAAATTGCTCAGAACTCGGAACAGGATCTAATACACTTTTACCACTACCTACGTTACAAACTAAAATATCTAATTCAGAAATTTCTTTTTCAATATTTTTTCTTAAATTTGATATAGAAATAGAATCAGTAAAATCACATTCTCTCAACTCTACTTTTTCTTTAATTTCCATTGGAAATTGTGAATTATTAAAAGAGTCTATAGTTCTAGCAGTATAAAAAACTTTTGCTCCATTTATAGCAAAATGATTTGCTATACTCAATCCAATTCCTCTGGAAGAGCCTGTGACAAGAACCTTATTGTTTTCAAATTCAATTTTCATTTCACAACCACTATTCTTTAATATTTATTTACAAGATAATCGTGAACACTATACTTGTATTTCTGAATTTGATATTCTAAATATTCAAAATCATTTATAGTATCAATTTCAGTACAGACAGGAGATTCAAAAGCTAATATTTTATCTCCATGAAGAGAATTGTTTTTCATAATTATATCATTAATAACTATATCAATATACCCATCAGGAATATAAACTTTTGGTACCTGTTGACGGGGGGCTACTGAGTAATTATTAATATTGTTACCCGCTAAAGGTATAAAATATTTATTCAAGTTATCTTTTAAAAACCATTTATAAGGAGACTCAGGACATTCATGTGCAGAGCGTAAAGAAGTAAAATCATTATTTTCTAAGAAAAGTTTTATAGCATTACTTAAAATATTGACTTCTCGCAAAGGTGTTGTAGGTCGAAAATGCACCCAGGAATCAGGTAATTTTACATCATTTTTTAGGAACCAATGAATTGTATGCTGCATAAATTCCAAATCACTTGAATTGTCTTGGGATATATCCGCGGGACGAAGAAAAGGAACTTCTGCTCCAAATTTTAGTGCTATCTCTGCAATTTCTTCTGAATCTGTAGAGACAATTACTTTTTGAATTTGGGGACACATTTTTGCTGCAGCAATTGAATAAGCAATTAATGGAAAATTACCAAGTAGTTTGATATTTTTTTTTGGTACCCCTTTTGATCCGCCTCTTGCAGGAATTATTGCATAGAAATTCATATTAAATTCTCTTTTATATTTTTAAACAAATCTTGTATGTACATTAACTGCTTTTTAAAAATATTTAAACCTTCATCATCTCTGTATGCTTGCATAATAAATAAACCTTCATAGTTTAATTTATTCAATAATACTAATACTTCTTTTATATTTGCATCTCCTGTTCCAAGAACGACAGAGCCACCGTTCTTTTTTCTGTCTTTTATATGAACGTCTGTTACATAGCTGCCATAAAACTCAAACTCTTTACTAGGATTATATCCAATACTTGCACTATTTCCAATATCATAATTAACAGCGATCATTTTACTTGGAAAATTTTTAAGTAAAGATAAAAATTTCTCAGGACACAAATCAGTTTCCAAAGATAAATAAACTGAATTTAATTCAGCATCCTTTAAGCATTGTGAAATTGACTGGACAAAAATCATTTTATCATCATCAGTTTTTAAAGATGAATTATCTACACAAGGAATTACTATATTATTTACTCCAAGAGTAGGCGAAATTTTTATGATATGTTTTAGAATAGAAACAGCTTCTTCAAGTCTATATTTATCTGTCCCATGCAAAGGAGATTCCATAAAAAAATCTGCACAAATACTTTTAACAGTGACGCCTGTCTCTTGAATAATTCCTTTAATTTCCTCAATACCACCGGAATAAATTAAAGGATTTTTTTCAAATTTGGCATAGTCTAAAATAAATTCAATACTGTCTAAATTTAAGGAAGCTGCTATAGGGAACTCATCTTTCCAAAAATGAATAGGGTGTGCCTGATATCTTCCTTCAAATTTTGGTAACAAGCGCCCCTGCATTACACCAAGTTTTAATTCTTTCAAAACCATTTCTCCAATCTCTCAAGCGCAATCCAAAACCCTTCACCATCATTTTTATGCCCCTGCCAAATTTCAGGAATAAATGATGCTTTTGGACAATGCTTATCCAACAAATAAGCTAGCTTATTAAATTCAATCTCTCCCTCACCAATTTGGAGACCTTCACCGTCTACTCCTTCTGCATCACCTAAATGAATATGAGCTGTGTAAGGTGCGACTAAATTTAAAAATTGCTCCATACTATATTTGTGATAATTACACGTTAGATGCGAATGTGAATAATCTAAACACATTCTATAATTAAATTCTTTACAAAACCAAGCGCATTCTTCAGGAAATTTAAATAAGTTTTGATATTGCTGTCCCCCCATATGCCATGGAAAAGGAGCCATTGTTTGTGGTATTAACTCTACTTCAGGATCTTCAAATTGTTTGAAACTTTCAAGAAGTTCAAAGTACATAGGCTTTCTTAGATGTTCTTGCAGAGGAGAATTTTGTGTAAATCCCCCTACGTTTGCTACAATTAAAGGCCTTTTTTCATTTGGAAAATATTTTTTTAATTCCTTCGTAATAGAAACAACTTTTTTCATATTTTGAATAGACTTTTTCCTATACTCTAAATCAGGAGAACAAAGATCTAACAGATGATCACCTTCAAACAACTCAGGAGCATGAACAACAAACCCTTGTGTATAATTCCTATCAAAAAATTGTGAAATATTCTCATCCATATCTTTGTAACTTAAATGAAACTCAACAATGTCCGGATGAGATATTTCTATTATTTGTTTATAGTCATGATATCTTACAGGCACACCCCAATTTCTTTTAAATTTATATTTTTTAGGTCTAACTAGTAAATTACCGGGAAGATCAGAATCATACAAAATTTCACCTGGGTTAATATTTCTCTTTGCTAAATTCCCAATTAATTGATTAACTTTATAGGGCTGTAGACCTTTACCTGGGCTAATAAATTCAAACATGTCTTCTTTAAATACTTCATCCTTACTAATAAAAACTTTAGCTGTAATACTTTTCGCTAAGTTTTCTCTATTAATCAACTCTCCTTGGCTTATTCTTCTTTTAATATTTTTCGAACCGAGGGCTAACTCCACATTCCTGATACAACGAACCATTTCTTTCATTTCGCTAGGCAATAGACTAACTTTATGGTCGTTACCTTCCATTTTTTTATCGAAAGTAAAATGCTTCTCAATAATTTTAGCGCCTAAAGCGACAGCTGCAATAGGAACTTCAATTCCTCTTTCATGTCCTGAATAACCTACTATTGAAGTCATTTTTTGGAGTTGGGATAAATAATTTAAATTAACATCTTTAAAAGGACTGGGGTAAGTAGAATTGCAATGTAATAAAGCATAAGGAGAGTCTAAAGAATTCAATAGATCAATAGCAAATTCAATTTCATTTTGAGATGACATCCCACAGGAACAAATTAAAGGTTTTCCTGTTTTTGCAATGGCTGTTAGGAGTTCATGATTTGTGAGATCAGCTGAAGCAACTTTATATAAATTAATGCCGTAATCTGCTAAAGCATTTACACTTTGTACATCCCAAGGAGTACAGAAAGCAATAATGTTCTTTTCTTTACAGTAATCAAATAATCCAAAAAGGTCATGATTAGATAATTGAACTCTAGATAATAAATCTAGAGTATATTGTGTTGACAAATCTGCTTCACTATTTTTATTAGCAAAAGATTTTCCATACAAACTTTCCATATTTCGCATTTGAAACTTTACGGCATCGACTCCACAGTCAATAGCGGAATCAATAAGCTCTTTGGCAAGTTTAACTGAACCATTATGATTATTTCCAATTTCAGCAATAATAAAAGCAGGTTGATTTTCACCTACCCCTTTGTTTTCAACTTTAAACTCTTTAAATATCATTTTAATTTCCCTGATTTAAATCACTTACTCTGACAGTCCAACTTCTTACACCCTGCATTTCAAAAATAAAATCTTTAACAATGAGACCTTTTTCCTTCAAAAACTTTGTTAATCTCGCTTTTTGTTCTGCGTGAGATTGAAAAAGAAAAAAACCACCTCCACCCGCACCCATAATTTTACCGCCAATAGCACCATTTAATTTACTTGAATTATAAATATCATCTAAAACGTCATCACTTATGCCATTTGCAAATTTTTTCTTAAGCTCCCATGATTCATCTAGCAATAAACCAAAGGAATCTATTTCTCCTCTAAGCAATAAAGATTTCATTTCATATGCTATTTCTCTGGTTCTATGGGCATATTCAACGACATGATTTTTTTTCATCTCTTTTTTCTGCTGATTATGAATTTGCCCAACAGGATGTCCTTTTCCTGAAAAACAAACAAGTAATCGTTCTTCCAATTCATTAATAACTTCTTGATTTAATTTCAAAGAAAACACTTCATTTTTTTTGGAATTAAATTCAATAAAATTAAAACCTCCAAAGACAGTAGCATATTGGTCCTGCCAGCCTCCAGCAAAAGCAAGCTCAATTCTCTCTGCTTGAAAAGCCATTTCAGCAATTTCATGACTATTTAATTTATCTTCTCTAAATTGATTAAATGCAGAAATAACTGCAGATACAACTGCTGATGAGCCACCTAGACCCGAATGCAAAGGAAAATCGCAATAGATCTCTAATTCAAAACCATATTTAGGTTTTAATAAGTTTAATACTGCTTTAATTAGATCTAAGTTACCATTATAAATCATTTCATCTATAGTAGCGAATTCAACTATTTGATTAAAATCATGCGAAATAATTGTTATCTTTGAATCTAGCCGTTTTTTTAAGCTACAATGTGCATAAAGATTAATAGTAGCATTAAATACAGCGCCACCAAAATCAGAAAAGTAAGATGTTAAGTCGGTACCCCCCCCCCCAAAGCTGATACGGACAGGTGCTTTTCCTCTTGCCAATAAATTTGCAGTTTCTCTATAATGTAACATTTCAGGAAAAATAATATCAATTGGTTTACCTGAATCATCAATAATAGGAATAAATTTACATCCACAATCAAATATTTTTAAAACTTCTTCTCTAGTATAAAAAGAATTAACATAATTAAATGAAGTATTGACGAAGTTTTTTGGGCTGTCTAATTGATGAGCCCCTTCAATAAATGCTCTTCTAATATCACCGTCTGTTAATAATCCTTTAATTTTTTGATTCTGATCTAATGCAATGATAAAACCTTTTGCATTGCTTTCAATTTTTTCTAAACAATCCAATATTGTGGTATCTTCTTTAATTTCTAATGATAATTCACTAATTATAGGTAGCATATAAAAATACCTCTCTATTTCACCAAATTGATCTTCCACCATCGATCACTAAATTGGCGCCATTCATATAAGACGATGCATCTGAGCATAAAAAAATAATAGCACCTTGATATTCATTTGCATTTGCCATTCTACCAAGAGGTATTTTTTTAGCTACATTCGATAGAAATAAAGTATTTTGATTATTAAATACACCACCTGGAGAAATTGAATTAGATCGCACTCCTTTATCAGCCCAATAAGTTGCTAAATATTTTGTTAAACCAATTATACCATGCTTTGTTATGGAATAACTAACTGGTTTTACATCTTGTTGATCATCCGGTAAACCTTCTTTGTAATATAATCTTTGATCAGGTGCAATTATGCCTAAATCTGAAGAAATATTTATAATATTCCCAAAATTTCGTTTTGACATTTCTGTACCAAAAATTTTTGAGCAAATGACGGAACCTTTTAAGCTAACATCTAAATCTTTTGACCATAAATCAAAGTCTAAATTTTCTAATCGATTATTTGCTTTCATACCAACTGCGCCTACAGCTGGATTACAAGCAGCATTGTTAATGAGCGTGTCAACAAATATTCCTTTTTCCTTTAATTCATTAAATACATTTAAAACACTTTGTTCAGAAGTGATATCCATTTGATAATAAATGGATTGATTTACATATTTTTGATTTAGATCATGCGATAAATTCTTAACTTTTTCAATATCGATATCGGTTAAAATAACATTGCCACCAAAAGCCATTATAGCTTCGGCATGCATTTTTCCTAATAAACCTGCACTACCCGTAATTAATATATTTTTATTTTCTAAAGAAAATAAATTATTTGAGATATTCATAAACTAACCTTTATATTTTTTAACATTTTATTAAGAATATATGACATTTTTAAGAAATTTTGTGCAAAGCCCAATTTAGTATAAATTTCTGGCTGATATTCTTTTTTTGATTTTGTCACTAGTAATTTTGATAAATCCTCGTTCCCAGCATCAAGAGCTCTCATTGCCGCTCTCAAATAAGAAAATGATTTGTTCATTTTATAAAACTCCATTGTTTTATTACTAATATTTATTTCAGAGTTTTTACTAATGAATGAGTCTAAACATTTATACATAACATCTAAATCACAATTTTTACGTATAGCAGAAGATCCCTGCTGTTCATGAATACGATAATTTAATAGAGGTTCCATTACAAATGCTATTTTTTCTCCATTTTTAAGTATTTTTAACCAAGCATTTAAATCTTCATTAGTTGGAAAATCATCATCAAATAAATTTTTTAATAAGCTTGATTTTCTGGTCATATAACTAGGACAAGGAAGAAAATTTCCATACTCAAGAAAAACTGGTAAAATGGAATTTAAATCACCGATTAATAATTTAGCTTTTTCTTCAAAAGAAAAATTGTATAAAAAATTATAATTTTTATTCTTTATAATATTTTTTTCTGAATTTAAAAAATTTAACTGAGTAAAAACATGATTTACTTCTGAGTAATTTAACAAAACATTATATTGTTTTTCAATTATTTTCTCAGAATAGATATCATCAGCATGATATATTGCCACATATTTACCGTTTGTTTTTTCAATTGCACTTGAAATATTTTTTGTATATCCGATATTTGTCTCATTTTTAAAAAATTTTACTCTAGAATCTTTTCGACAAAAATCACTAACTATAGTGGAAGAATCATCAGTGGAACAATTATCAGAAACAATAATTTCAATATTTGAATATGTTTGTCTTAATAAACTCTCTATTGTAAATTTAATAAATTTGCCGCAATTATATGATGGTATAGCGATTGAAACCAATTCGTTCATATATTTCCTTTGCAAACTAAAACTAATATAAAAATTAGATCAAAATGATGAATATAAATTAATAATTTTTTTGACAATTATTTCTTCATTATATTCAAGTAAAAATTTATTATATGCATTAAGCCTTAACTGTTCCATAAGCTCCTTATTTAAATAAAGTTTTTTTATTGCAGTTCTAAGACCTTCAACAGACTTGACGTTTACCAATATTCCCGTTTTCATGTCTTCAACAATTTCATTACAACCAGGAACATTGCTTGTTATGATTGGTCTTCCACATGCTGCCGCTTCAATAAGAGCTTTGGGCAAACCTTCTCTGTAAGACGGTAAACATACCATTGTAGCTTGCTTATATAAATCTTTCATATTTTGTTGATAACCTAAAAATTTGACTGAAGGTACTGCTAAAGAAATTTGTTCAACTTCCTGCTTAGTAAGAGAAGATGGATTTCCACTATCAATATCCCCTGAAATCCAAACTTCATGTGGAAAGTTTTCCTCTAAAAGAAGCTTTGAAGCATTACAAATTTCATAAATTCCTTTTTCTTTTATCAATCTAGCAGGAACTAATATAACGGGAAATTGCCGATTATTAGGAAGATCTTCAAAATAATTAAAATCAAATTGAGAAACTCCACTACCTTTAATTAAGTATAAATTTTTATCTCTAATTTTTAATTTATTTTTGAAAAAATCAAAGTCTACAGTATTTTGAACAATTAATCTGGAGTTTTTGCCATTAAACAAAAACCGATATACTAAAATCACAAAAAATTTTATAGTTCTTGCATAAATAGCTTGTGAAATAAAAATTGTACCTAAACCCGAAACTGCAAACACAACTTTCTTATTCAGTAGACGTAAAGGAATGCCACAAAATATTATAGGAATAATAGTTACTAAGTGAAATATTTTATCAAGCTTAGATATTTTAAACCCTAAAATAAATATTCTCAATAAATCTATTAATCGAATTCTCTGCCTTGAAAAGGGTAAGTAATGAAAATTTATATTATAATTATTTAATATTTTTTCTTCTTTTTTTGTTATTTCAGGCGCAAATAAAGTAACTTCTCCATTAAGTTTTAACACTTCGCGTGCAATATTAATTCTATGAGACAGAAAAAAATTTGTATTATTAATTATAAAAGCTATATTAATCTTCATGTATAATTTTTACCACTTGTAATTAAATTATAAATTAATTTAAATTTTGCTAAATAACATTCTTCAGAAAAAAATGACTTAGCTCGGTGAAAATTCATTTCACCATATTTTTTTAGAATATTTTTATCAAAAAATTGCATTATTCTATTTGCTAATAATTCAGGATTTCTTTCCAAAACAATTTGCATATTATCGTCACCTAAAAACTCTTTTGGATTAGCATGATAGTTTAAAGTTATGCAAGGTACAGCTGAAATCATAGCTTCTCCTAAAGCGTTTGGCATTCCTTCAACCATGGAGGTAATTAAAAAAATGTCATGATTTACAATTTCTTTATCAACTTCTTTACAATAACCTTTAAAAAAAATATTTTTTTCTAGACCAAAATTTTTGACCATTTGAACTAAATTCAAATACTCTGGGCCCTCACCATATATTGAAACATTAAAATTAATATTTTTTTCTTTCATTATACTAAATGCATTTAAAGCAATTGGATAGTCTTTTATTTTTATAAGTCGACCTATCATTATAATTTTTAATAAATTGCTGTCAAAATAATTATTTTTTACAACACCATTTTCTTTTATTATATTCCCAAGTTCATAAATGGGTTTTTTATATTTAATAAATGCATTTTTCCAAGCTTCTTTTGCATCAAACGTTTGAACTATTAAACCGTTTGAAAAACAGGTATAAATAAAATTTAGCATTAAAAATTTTAAATTCCGATACAAAAAGTTCTTATTTGAGTATTTTAGATAATATTCGGGATGAGTTTGCTCAAATGGAATCCAACGGATTTTTCCTAAAATTTTAAAAAGCAAGCAGTACTTATGATCATGAGCTAAGAAACTAATAACAATATTTTTTTTTGCCTTATATAAAGATTTAAATATTTCAGTAGAATATTTTCCACTTGGGCAATATTTATAAAAGTGATTTTCATCTATTTCTTTACAAAGAAACATTATTGAAAAACCATTTTCAATAAGTGTTTGTGCTTGTATAAGAATTTGCTTTTCCGCACCTCCACCCGATTTTATATAAGAGAATGCAAAATAAATAATTTCATTTTTATTATATTTCATAAAACCACCATTATAAAACAATTCTTAAATAAACATTTTTTAAATTATTTCAATTAAATCAAACTTTATTATTATAGTCTTGATACCAATTTAAAAATAAGTTTAACCCTTGTTCTATACTAGTTTTAGGAGTAAATTGAATATCATTATTTAAATATGTAATATCCGCGTAAGTTGCAGGAACATCACCTGGCTGAATGTCTTCATGAATTATAATTGCTTTTTTATTAAAAAATGATTCCATTTTATTTAGGAGATCTTTGACATAAATAGGCTTATTATTTCCAATGTTATATACTCGATAAGGACTTGAACTAGCTGATGCAAGGGGCTGATTTGAATTCCAGCCAATGAGTTGTGTGGGTTTGTGTTCACAAAGGCGAATAATACTTTCAGATATGTCATCAACGAAAGTAAAATCTCTTAGCATATCTCCACGGTTAAATAATTTCAAAGGTCTATCATTTTTGATAGCATCAGCAAATAAATACATAGCCATATCTGGACGTCCCCAAGGGCCATAGACTGTGAAGAATCTTAGTCCCGTGCATGGTAATTGAAATAAATGCGAGTATGTATGAGCAAGCAACTCGTTACTTTTTTTAGTCGCAGCATAAAGACTTATAGGGTGATCAACAGGGTCATCTTCATGAAAAGGAAGTTTGGTATTGTTTCCATATACACTACTACTAGAAGCATATATGAGATGCTCTATAGAATTATGCCGACAACATTCAAGAATATTGATAAAGCCTTCTAAATTAGACTTTAAATATGCATGAGGATTTTCCAGACTATATCTTACTCCAGCTTGAGCTGCTAAATTTATGACAACATCAAATTTCTGCTCTTTAAAAAGAATTTCTAACTCTTTAATATCACATATATCCATTTTAGAAAATTTGAAATTTTCAGATTTTTTATGTTTATATATCTCATTTAATCTATTCTTTTTTAAACTCACATCATAATAATTATTTAAATTATCTATACCATATACAGTATAATTTTTGTCTAATAAATTTTTAGTTACATGGTAACCTATAAAGCCCGCCGCTCCAGTTACTAGAATTTTTTTCAAATCAAACCTCACTACTCTGTATTTTTATTTCGAATATTTCATATTTTCAATCAATACTTTCACAAAATTTTCAGCATTAAATTTATCTAATTTATCATTTAAAACAAATTTTTTTATATTCTCTAAATAAGAAAAATATTCAACATCACTCATATTAATCATGTATCTATAAATTTCATTAAAATTCTTAAAATCACGATAGTCAATAAAACAATTTTCAGGTATATACTTTTTAATATTATTTTCACCTAAGTATACAGGTACACATAAAGCAAAAAAAGAATCAAATATTTTTTCAGTAATATAGCCAGAAATATTTTTTGCATTTTCGTAACAAATAGAAAATTTATATTTCTGTAAAGTTTCTATTTTAGAATTTACTTTCCCTTTATAAACAGAAATATTTTTTTTTAAAAAACTTGGTAACATATTATCTCTATCTAATTTATTTAACACCTTAAAAGAAATTTTATTCTTTAAAAATGGATTAAAAAAATTGTAAAACACCCCAGATTCCCATCCTGTGCCATATAAGTCAAAATCTATCATACTGTTTTTTTCAAACCAATTAATAGCTTTAATTCTCTCTGAATATAATTCTCTTTTGTCATAATTAATTTTATTTCCAGAAATCATCGTACAAAGTTTTTCTTTTTTTTCATTTCCATATTTTAATTGACTTGGTACCTGATTAGGCCAATAAAATTTCACATACTTTTCATTGTCAACCAGATCAGGATTCCATGTGAACACCTTATCAAAGTACTCATGATTCGTTTTTATCCAATTATTTTTTTTGATAATTTCACATTCAAAAATGACTAAATTCAGACTTTTATTTAAACTTTTTGCTTTATTAAGAATTTCTATATTATTTGAAGGAAAGTCTAAAAAAAGAAACGAATCAAATTCTTCAAGTGGCCTTTGATCTAAAGTTTCTATAGTTATATTTTTATTCTGTAGTTTTTCTTTTAATAATACAAACGGGTATTCTAAATTTTCTCCAATAGGGTATCTATTTTTATCAAATATACCATTATCTTTATTGTAGATATCATAATAACTAAACACACCTATTTTCATGATAAATAACTTTCGTTAACAAGTTTTTTAATTATAAATATAAAAATCTGCTAAAAAAAATACAATTACTAGCAGATTTTTAATATTAATATTAAAGATTCTTGACATGCATTAAATTACTAGCAATATAGTTTAGCATTTCTTCGTTTAAGCCTGGCCATATTCCAACATAAAAAGATTTTTCCATTATCAAATTCGTATTTTTTAAATCACCAATAACTCTTTTATTTATTTCTAAATATCCTGGTTGTTTAGTAATATTTCCACCAAAGAGTAATCGTGTTCCGATCTTTTTATCATTCAAATATTGAAGTAAACTAGAGCGATTCATATTCGCATTTTTAAGAGTTAATAAAAAACCAAACCAAGAAGGATTCGCTCCCTCAAGTGCTGTTGGAAAATCAAAATATTCTTCTGCACCTAATTCGATTAATTTTGTCTTAAGGTAATTAAAATTGTATCTTCTTTTTTCAATAAAACCAGAAACCTTTTTTAACTGAGAGAGTCCTAATGCAGCTTGCCAATCAGTCGCTTTCAAATTGTAACCAATATGTGAATAAATATATTTATGATCATAGCCCAATGGCAATTCACCAATTTTCCATGAATATCTTTTTTGACAAGTATTCTCCTGAGCAGGAGCGCAATAACAATCCCTACCCCAATCACGAAAACTTTCAGCAAACTTTTTTAGGGCAGGATTATTAGTCATAACAGCACCACCTTCACCTGTTGTGATATGATGCGCAGGATAGAAGCTGCATGTTGCTAAGTCTCCAAAAGTTCCTACATGTTTTTCATGTATTGTTGCTCCCAAAGCATCACAGCAATCCTCAACAAACCAAATTCCCTTTTCTTTGCAAATCTCGGAAATTTTTTTCGCATCGTAAGGGTTACCAAGAGTATGAGCAATCATGACTAATTTTGTTTTTGGAGTTATGGCTTCTTCAATTTGCTCTGGTGTTACGTTATGAATTTTTAAATCAACATCAACAAATACAGGAGTTAATCCATATTGTAAGGCTGGATTTATAGTTGTAGGAAAACAAGCTGCAGGTGTTATAAACTCATCACCTGGCTTTAACTTTCTATCTTTTAAGAAAGGACTTGTGAGAGCTGAAAACGCAACTAAATTTGCACTAGAACCAGAATTAACCATTAGTGAATGTCGCAACCCCCAAAATTTGGCAAATTCTTTTTCAAATTGTTCATGAAATCTTCCAGCTGTTAACCACATATCTAACGAAGCATCTATCAGCATAGAAAGATCATCAACATCCAAAACTTTTCCATTTGCTGGAAGAAAAGTTTTCTCTGGTTCAAACTTTTTTCCAGCCGCAAAATTTTCTTCATAATATTTATGACACAGAGAATGAATTTCTTCGCGAGAAACCACGCTATTACTCCTTTAATTATTTAGCAATTTGTTCATATTCTTTTATTTGTTGCATTGTTAATTTAAGCATGTTCTCATTGTTTAAATATGCTTCATACCACTTTACGGTGTGTTTTAATGCATTTTTTAAATCCCACTTAGGCTCCCAATCAAGTTTATATTTAGCTTTAGAAATATCAAGCTTAAGATTAAATGCCTCATGAAATTTTTGTTGTTCCGTTTCTGTTAACCAACTCCCTCCATCACGCCATAATTCGCAGATCTCATTTACTATCCATGAAACTTTACGTGAGTCATTTTCTAAGGGCCCAAAATTAAATGCTTCTGAATACGTATCACCATTTTCAAACAGTTTTTGTGCTAGTAAAATATAACCACTTAAAGGTTCAAGAACATGTTGCCAGGGGCGGATAGAGTGAGGATTACGTATTTTAATAATAGTTTTATTTGTCAAAGCTTTTATAATATCTGGAACTAATCTATCAATTGACCAATCACCTCCTCCAATAACATTTCCAGCTCTTGCAGAGGCTATTCCAACTTGATGTTGAGAGTATTTACTTGGATTAAAATATGATGAGCGGTAACTTGAGACAATTAATTCCGTTGCCGCTTTACTACTACTATAGGGATCATAGCCGCCTAAAGCTTCTTCCTCTCTATAACTCCAAAACCATTCTTTATTTTCATAACATTTATCGGTAGTCACAATAACTATAGAACGAACCGATTGATCTTTCATACGTCTTACTGACTCAAGTAAATTCGCAGTTCCTATCACATTAGTTTCATAGGTTTCTATTGGATTAGCATATGAAACCCTAACTAAAGGCTGTGCAGCAAGATGAAAAATAATTTCTGGCCGAATTAAATTTACATAACTTGATATTAAGTCAAGATTTCGAATATCCCCAATTTTTGTATCAACAAGATTTTCAATACTAATGGTCTTATAAATGCTTGGTGTCGTTTCTGGTTCAAGAGAGTAACCATAAACTTCAGCTCCTAAATAATTTAACCAAGCTGACAACCATGAACCTTTAAATCCAGTATTACCCGTAATTAATACCTTTTTATTTTTCCAAAAATTATTGCTACTCATAATATTCTCATTATTAATAAATTATTTCATCCAAGGTATTTCACCAGAACTCCACAAATTTTCAAGATAGTCTTTATCTCTTTTTGTATCCATACACTGCCAAAAACCATCATGTTTATACATAACTAATTCTCCTAGTTCAGCCATATTTTGCAGCGGCTCTTTTTCAAATATACTGTCTGGATTATTTTCAGGCAAAAATTTCTCAAATCCTTTTCTTAAAATAAAATATCCGCCATTAATATATTCTTTTGGTTTTTCAGCAAATCTCAATATTTTATTATTGCTATCATCAAATTCAAATACCCCAAATCTTCCAGGATTATGTACTGCTAAAACTGTACCTAATGCAGTATGATTTAAATGGAGCTTAAGTTCTTCATGCAAATTAGCATTAGTTAGCCCATCTCCGTATGTTAAACAAATGTGTTCATATGATGTATTTTCATTTAAGTAATCAACAGCTTGTCTGACTCTGTGACCTGTCATTGAATTCAACCCAGTTTCAAGAATAGTGACTTTCCATTTATTTCTATTAAAATGAAAAGGTTCTTTATTAGGTTTTACAATAACTTCATGCATATTTTCAGAAAAATTTATTTCAATATTTTTTTCAACATAAGGAAGGGTTAAAAAATAATTTTTAATTTGATCTATTTTATATCCACCGCAGATAACAAATTGACAAAAACCAAATTTTGCATAAAAATCCATTATATGAACAATAATAGGCGTACCACCCACAGGAACCATTGGTTTCGGTAAATTCATGGTCTCTTCAGACAAGCGAGTCCCTAAACCACCAGCGAAAATAACAACTGGGATTTTTTCTGCTATACTTTTTAGCACCAAAGGTGAGTCTTCATTCATACTAAATCCTTTAAATAAAACTTTTTTAAGACAGTTTCTCTAATAATTCTTTGTAACTATCAAAACATTTTTGACTATCAAAATCTAACGCTCTTTTTAAAAGCAAATCATTTAAATCCTCTTTTTGATTTAATAGATCGTACATCTTCTGACTAAATCTTAAAACATTTTCATCCATAATCTCACCATATTTTCCATTTTCAAGAATTTCTAAAGCACCTGGACTTTCTAAAGTCATTATCTTTTTATTAAGAGCTAATGCTTCTACAAAAATATTTCCAAATGATTCTAATCTGCCTGCAAAAATAAAGAGATCTGAAAATGATACATATTTAAAAGGATTTTCTGTATTTCCTATGAAAACTACAAAATAATCTAATTTATTTGCAGATACTTTTTTTTCCAAACGAGCCCTATCAAGACCATCTCCAACAATCAAAAAAACAAAATTTAAATCTGGATAGTTCTCACTAAGATGCTTTATTGCATCAATTAAAAAATCTACATTTTTTTCATAGGATAACCTTGAAACTGTGCTAATAACTTTTCTATTTTTACATATTTTTTTTAAATTATACTCTATATTTTCTTGAGATAGTATCTTTATTTTTTCAATATTTATTGGGTTATAAACTAAAAAACATTTCTGAATTTTTACTTTATAATTATTTACTAAATCAAGTTTACAAGCATTTGATACACAAACAACAGCGTCAGATTTATTATAAAGGACTGATAATAATTTGGATAATATTTTATCTTTTAAGAATCTACTTCTTTTTAAAAATTTAGAAGGTATTGAATGTTCAACACAAATAACTTTAATTTTAGGCAAAAAATAAAAAACCTTTAGCAATAAAATATGTATATTTGAATTACTTATATTGGAAACAATTAAATCTAATTTATTTAATTTAATTGCTTTAAATAAGTTTTTTATTTTATTTAAAAAATTTTTAGAAGAACTATAATTCAAATCTACTATGGACACTGTATCAGGTATTTTTGAAAGCAAAGTAGATGATTTTACGTCCGTTAATAAAAAAACTTCCCATTGTTTCTGCTGAGAGAGATATGTTAAAAGTTCAATTGCAACATACTCAGCTCCACCTGTTCTTAATGAAGGGATATAGAATGCTAATTTCAATTAACTTCCTCACTTATTTTACAATTTTAATTGATTAAATAAAACTATTGTTTTAGAAAGGGATTCATCAAAATTAGCTTTAGATTCCCATCCCAACTCTTTCAAAATAGAACAATCCATTAACTTGCGTGAAGTCCCATTTGGCTTGCTTAAATCAAAATTAATATTACCTTCATATTTTACTAAAGATGAAATTTTATAAGCCAATTCTTTAATACTAATTTCAACCCCTGAACCTACATTTATATGAGAAAGATTATGTAATTTTCCTAATTGACACTGTTCAAGATCTTTAAAAGATACATTTGCAGCCAAAAAGCTAACAGCATCTCCAAGATCCCTAGAATACATAAATTCTCTTAGGGGAGTTCCATCTCCCCAAACAATAACTTCTTTTTTATTTGAAAATTTTGCTTCACATATTTTTCTAATTAATGAAGCTATAACATGTGAATTTTCAGGGTGATAATTATCATTTTTTCCGAATAAATTAGTAGGCATTACACAAAAATAATCTCTATTATATTGCTTTCTTAAACTGTTAATAAGCTCTATTCCAGCAATCTTTGCGATTGCATAAGGTTGATTCGTATATTCTAATTTTCCTGACAGTAAATATTCTTCTTTGATCGGTTGTGGACAATTTTTTGGATAAATGCAACTACTTCCCAAAAAAACGAGACGATGAACATTGCTTACATGTGCTGACCAAATCACATTGCTTTGAATTTGCAAATTTTCAAAAATAAAATCAGCTCGAAATGTATTATTGGCATGAATTCCACCAACTTTTGCTGCTGCAAGAATGACAACATCAGGTTTTACATTTTGAAAAAATTCTTGGACGGAGTTTAAATTTAAAAGATCTAACTCACTTCTAGTTCTTGTTATAATGTTTGAAAAACCCTGATACTCCAGCGACTCAACGATTGCTGTTCCCGCTAATCCTGCATGACCAGCAACAAAAATCTTATCACTTTTATTCATCAGCCCCACAATTATAACCTCGCAACTGAAATTTATTATAAAATACTTGAAATATAAGCAAATAGTATGAGAAAACATGCTACAAAGCTATCATTCAAATTATAGCATAGCATCATATAAACTACTTTTTAACAATTGTGTAATATACAAGCGGAGAGATTAAATGACAAAACAAAAAACTGCTCTAATTACTGGCATTACTGGCCAGGATGGGGCTTATTTATCTGAATTCCTACTAAAAAAGGGCTATGTTGTACATGGTATCAAACGTAGAGCTAGTTCTTTTAATACACAAAGAATTGATCATATTTTCGTAGATCATCACAATCCAAATGCAAAATTTTTTCTTCATTATGGAGATCTTACTGACAGTACAAATTTAATTCGAATTATACAAGAAACACAGCCTGATCAAATTTATAATTTAGCCGCCCAAAGCCATGTTCATGTGAGTTTTGAAACACCAGAATATACAGCAAATGCAGATGGAATTGGTACTCTTCGAATTTTAGAGGCAATTAGAATTTTAAATTTATCATCCAAAACAAAATTTTACCAAGCTTCTACAAGTGAATTATATGGAAAAGTGCAAGAAATCCCTCAGACTGAAAAAACCCCATTTTATCCTAGAAGTCCATATGCAGCTGCAAAACTCTATGCCTATTGGATTACAGTAAATTATAGAGAAGCATATAATATGTTTGCGTCTAATGGAATACTATTTAATCATGAAAGTCCTTTACGAGGCGAAACATTTGTTACAAGAAAAATAACTATGGCTGTTGCAAATATTGCTGCAGGTCTTCAAGACTGTTTATATATAGGAAATATAGACGCAAAACGCGACTGGGGTCACGCCAGAGATTACGTTGAAGGTATGTGGAAAATTTTAAATCATCATTCACCAGATGATTTTGTATTAGCCACTAATAAAACTACATCAGTTAGAGATTTTTTAAAAATGGCGTTCAAATATGCTGGAATTGAAATTAATTTTTCAGGAAGCGGAGTAAATGAAATTGGCAAATGCAATAAAACTAACAAAGTACTAATTAGAATTGATCCTAATTATTTTCGTCCTACTGAAGTGGATTTACTAATAGGTGATGCAAAAAAAGCAAAAGATCTTTTAAATTGGGAACCAACTGTTGATGTTGAGAAACTTTGCCAAGAAATGATCCTCGCAGACATAAAACGCATAAAGGATTTACAAAGTAGCAATTTAAATGATATCAAAAAAGTGGAAGAATTATCTCATTATGATGGCGGTTTTATAGCTTGGCACCAAAAAAATGTCTTGAATGAACAAAATATTAGAAATTAAACTAGATAAACATTTCAAATCAAATTTAACAAAAATCATTTTTAAAAATAATTTAAAGCATAAAAATATTTAACTCTATAAATTACTAGAATATAATCCTGACCCCCATTTGAAGTTGTCACTTTCAACTATAGAAAGGAGAACAAATGGACAAGCTAAAGGAAACAAGAAAGAGGTATTGGTATCAAGAAAAAGCTTAATTTTAAAAGATTACTTTAATTCTGCTTGAGTTTATAAGCAATATCAAGAAAATATCTAATTCATCCAGTGACCTTAAATAATTGAGAAGGTATTGCATGAATGGTAAAAAAGAGTTCCATCATTTGTTTGCTATTGAATTTCATAAGTCATTTGCTGTTATTTTTTCAACAAGAATTTTTTATAACCTAGTTCTTTGAATTCAAATGTTTCAATTTATTATCTATTTTTTGTATCAATTTACCGCTTGGTAAAGCCAAATCTGTCGTCTACATATTGATTCTATTAGTGTTGTATATCCTTAAAACTGGAGTAGATGGAATAAATGTGCTTCTATAATTTCTATTAGATTTAAATAAAAAAACATTATTATTCAATATTGTCTAGATCATTCTTAGTATTTTTTAATTTTATATATCACAAATTAGAAAAAATTAATCATTTGGTAAAAATTTTTATATTATTTTGATTTTAAGCTAAGTACTAGATTTTGAAAAAAGAATTATTTCGGCATGAATTTACTAACAACTTTTTTTACTTCATCAAGACCGGCTTCTTTTGTTATATAAAATACATTGTCATATTTAAATCCATTTTCACCACCTTGATTTACAAGGTTACTACTAAAGAAAATGAAAGGTGTTTGTATTTTTTCTTCACGTAAAGCAACTAAAAAATGTGGACCCGTCATCCTAGGCATTCTAACATCACAAACAATTGCCACAATTCTTTCAGCAAGTGGTTTTTTATCCTCTTGTTGAAAATACTCTAGGGCTTCTAAACCATCACCTGCTTCAATAGATTCCCAGCCTGCTTGTTTCATTGCACGTTTCACAAGCCTACGTATATCTTGTTCATCATCAACAATTAAAACTAAAGGATTGTCTTTTCCAGCAAATTTTTCTGTTGCTGTATTACTACTATCAACGGAATTTGCTTTTTCATTTTCTTCTTTATGCGCTTCTTCTGCTTCTTGAAAACAATTTAATCCAAGGCTGAACAAAATATGTGAATCTTGTAAAATAGCTTCAAATTTAGCACTACCTGGCATTTTATTAGCAAATTTTTCCAAAGTAGTTGTAGCTATTTTTTGTTTTCCACCTGGAATGCAAGCGCATTGAGCAGAAATAGTAACAAACTCATCATTTCCATTTATATCAATATAAATAACACTGTTACCTTGAGGAATAACATTACACAATTCTGCAAATGCTGCATTCAACCACATAATAAAGTTAACAGGATTTGCTAATACAGCGGGATCATACGTATCATCTTTTCTAATTTTATAAGTAACACCTTGTGTTGTAAAACGATGCACATTTAGCATAAGAGCATCATCCACCATACTCATAATTTTAGTAATTTGTGTTTCAGATAGTTTTGGATTAGAGAATTTTCTAAACCACACTGCTAAATCTTGAATATCTTGCATATATTGCAAGGCTTTTTTCATATCATCTTGCGAAGCAGGATCTGCTAATGCTGGCATGATTTGAGTTTGTAAAATTCCCCGACACATTGTGATTGGATTTATCAATTGATGCGCAATATCTGCCCCAATTTCCGATATTGTATTCATTCTTACAGAGTAATGTAATTCGGCTTGAGCTGACATAAGATCAGCCATTTTTTCACGCATTTGTGCATGCGTACTTTGTAATTCATCATACATTTTTGTCAAACTTAAATCTGCTATTTCCATGCAAATAAGAATTTCTTCATTTCCATTCTGCGGAATAATAATTTTATGCAGTTTTACTTCTGCAGGAAATGAACCAACAGGACCTCTTCTTACTTGACGTTGAAAGTCATAGGCTTGTCCTAAACTCATTGCTATATTAAAAAGATCATAAATTAATTTATGATCTTTCTTATCAAACAAATCACTAATATTAACTTTAGCCGCAGATTTTCCAGCGCCTCCAAACCAAGTTTGCTTTTTAAAGGTAGCATTGCACCAACGCATGAAATGATCATCTGGACTAAAAAGAGCTATACCAGTTGAAACATTTTTTAGAATTTGGGCTGCAAGATCTTTATCCAGATCCTTGCTAAATTCTGCTGCTGACATTTTTAATGCTTTTCCTCAACAACAAAAAAATGAAAACTTCTTAATCGACTGTCAAAATCTTTAAATCGTTTTTCAAAGCGCATAAGACAGACCACTTCGGTCATTTTTCCTGGTTTTACATTGACTATAAAATGATGCAATCTATCAAAAATAAGCTTTATACCTAATCCACCACTCACTCTTTTTCCCATAGATTCTGTTTTTTGATTTTCATCGATATATTGCATAACTGTTTTTTTACTTAAAGTACCAAAAGGATCACTGACAGAAATTCCAAATACTTCTCCGTCAAAACCCCACTTCATTTTTACCGTTTCACTATCTTCCAATTCAAAAGCTTCATGGCGTGCACTATTTTTCATGCGAGGATTTGCATCAAATACAGCATTTAGCAATAATTCATCTGCTAATTCACAAACTCTATGCGCATAATGTTGGAATCGTTCGCTATTTCCGCCAATTTTAATGATAAAACCTTCGAGACTAGTTAGCGCTTCTCTTTTATCAATTTGATTTTTAATTTTTTTTTCATTAAAAATGGATGGAAATCCCAGATGTTTATCTAAACCTGGATAATCTTTTGTCTCAAATTTCTTCAATAATAAAATAAGCTCTCTGGCATCAAATTCACCATTATTTGTTGCAACAAAGCATTGTATATTCGCACAATCCATCAAACTTGGAATTACTTTTTGCAGAGATTCTTGCAGAATCACAATAATTCTACTTTCTGGGTATGCAAAAGAAAACTCTTTTAAAAAATCTACTTTCCTAGCATCAGCAAACAAAAAAAATCTTTCGTGTTTTTCTTTTGCTGCAAAAATTTTTGCTTCTTCTTCAGTTTTGCAAGGTTGAAAATCAACTCCAGCTGAACGTGTTAACATTCCTAATTTATTTTGAAACGCTATGGAATCAGGTAAGAAGCAAACAACTTTCAAGCCGCTTCCCCCTTAAATCGTTTGATATTTGAAGAAATAAAATAAAAGTATTCATTTGGTTCAAAATCAATTTCTAAATCAAGACCATCTTTATTCTTCATCACTAAACTGAAATCATCATAACTTTCTTGAATTGGTATTTCTTTTCCTAATGTAAGTAACAGAGTTTCATGCGTGTCATTGGAAGGGCAATAAAAATTTGCTTGAATACTTTCAACCAAAGTTCTTTCACTTAAAAAATCGCTAATGTTAAATTGCTCAACTAACCATCTTGGAACGTTAATGTAAATACATTTCCCGTCTTTAAACTCGTCGAGAATTTTATACCAAGCTAATATCCCGCATGAATTAGCTCTTTTTACTTTTGAGAAGTCTAAGCGAATGATCTTATCTTTCGAGTTTGCAAATGCTTGTTCTAAACCCTTTTTGATTTTTTCAATCGAAGACTCTTCATTTAGTAGCCCTGAAAACTCAACGTTTGAATTGTTTACTACTACTTCCATCCGATTCACCCCAAAAGTACACAATATTTTGTTAAAATAATATCGGTCTTAATTCTGACCTCTTTAGTTCACAAGAAACTTGCTCCAAGCTTTGACCACACCTATAAATATCTAGCTAGCCTTTTCTAGGCGCTTTTTATTTACCGAAAGGAAACTTTTTTCTTTCTTCTCTACCTTTTAGGAGATTCTACTATGTCTACTCGGATAGAAACAGATAGCATGGGTGAAATTGCAGTGCCACAAAATGCTTATTGGGGAGCACAGACTCAACGGAGTTTTCAAAATTTTAAAATCAGTGGAGAGCGATTTCCTCGTGTATTTATAAGAGCTTATGGCTTAGTCAAAAAAGCGGCGGCTCAAGTAAACTCCCAACTCGGTGAGCTAGATGGAGAAAAAGAAAAATATATCAGTCAAGCCGCTGACGAAGTAATTGCAGGAAAATTGGATGACCACTTTCCACTAGTAGTATGGCAAACAGGATCTGGTACACAAACTAATATGAATTTCAATGAAGTCATCTCTAATAGAGCTATTGAACTAGCTGGTGGGCAAATTGGAAGTAAAAAACCCGTTCATCCAAATGATGATGTTAATAGAGGACAAAGTACGAATGATAGTTTTCCAACTGCAATGCATGTTGCTGCTGCTATTGCTGTTCACGAAAACTTTATTCCAGCAATTGATAAAATAATTTCTACCTTTGAAAAAAAGGCAAAAGAATTTGAAAATATAATTAAAATTGGACGAACACACTTACAAGATGCGACTCCTTTGACACTTGGCGATGAAATAAGTGGATGGGTTGTTCAATTAAAAATGTCAAAAAAAGCAGTCTTAAATGCAATGGAAATGGTTTATGAATTGGCTGCTGGGGGGACTGCGGTTGGAACTGGTTTAAACTCACATAAAAACTACGCCACAGGAATAGCAAAAAAATTAGCAGAATTTACAAAAATTCCTTTCATCACTGCGCCAAATAAATTTCAAGCTTTAGCTGGGCAAGAAGCACTAGCAACACTTTCTGGAGCATTAAATACAACTGCTACGGCATTCATGAAAATTGCAAATGACGTAAGATGGCTGGCAAGTGGTCCACGTTGTGGAATTGGTGAAATTTCCATTCCTGAAAATGAACCTGGCAGTTCAATTATGCCCGGAAAAGTAAACCCAACTCAAAGTGAAGCAGCAACTATGGCTTGTTGCCAAGTGATGGGAAATCATGTTGCTGTTACCGTAGCTTCGAGCCAAGGAAATTTTGAACTAAATGTTTTTAAACCTGTGATTATTCACAATGTTCTTCATTCAATTCGCCTTCTAACGGATTGTTTTCTTGGTTTTGAAGAACACTGTGCTAGCGGCATACAAGCAAATACCCAAAGAATTAAAGATCTTATGGAAAAATCTTTGATGTTGGTTACCGCTTTAAATACACATATTGGTTATGATAAAGCTGCAAAGATAGCAAAAACTGCTCACCATAATGGAACCACTTTAAAGGAAGAAGCTATAAAACTTGGATACCTTACTGCAGAGCAATTCGAAGCTTGGGTTGATCCTAGTAAAATGCTCTCACCTCATGGGAAGTAATTTAACTTCCACTTTAAAAGGATAGAAAATAAAAATAACTTAAGCCAAAATTATTTTCCTATCCATTCAATATGTATAATTCCAGGACGTCCATTTTGCCCATCTTGCCCTGGAAATCCATCCCCACTAGCAGAGCCCATTACTCGAGCTCCTCCTTGATGCGGAGTTCTTTCTTTGCTACCAATTCCACCTTTACCACCAACACCAACATAAACAGTGAATTTTGTTCCAGGAGTAACAGTTAAAGTATGTTCTTCAATTATACTGCTGTATCCATCGAGTCCATCTCCTCCTTTGCCTCCTAATCCCCCATGAAAATAACGCGTTTGTCCTTCTAAAAAGTTGGGATACTCGAAATAGCTTCCGTGTCCTCCATTCCCACCTCTTCCACCAAACCCTCCTAAACAGACAGAGTAGTCAGTAAATTTTGATTTTATTTTCATAGTATTATCTGAATTTTTTGTATTTGTAGAAGCTTTTGAAAATGCCAACGGACCAAAAGTAGAAACTTCACCTTCTGTTCCAAAAGTTCCTGAAATTTTTGCACTGATGGATTGTGGGTAACCATTTGCTGTTTTTTCTGCAGAGTACCATCCGCTATTTTCATCCCTATATTTTCCTAATTGTCCCAATTGCCCAGGTTCTCCCGAGTGATGGCCATTCGCTCCTCCTCCGGCAGTGGCATTTCCACCCCAAGAAGCACCAAACCAACTACCTAAATAGTAAGATGCACCTGCCCCACCAGCACCTCCACCACCACCTGCATTTCCTCCAGAGCAACCTATAACTTTCACTGAAGTCACATGCTCTGGAACAATCCATTCCCCCTGATAAGAGGAAAAGCTGCCATCAGCATTCATTTGTGCGGTAAAAAGTTTTGAATGTTGATTAGACAAAATATGAATTTCAGGTGGATTCACTTTTACTTTTTCTTCTTCTTTATCTTTTTTACATGAGTTTAATATAATTAATAAGGAAATAAGTGAAATTTTTTTAAATCGATACATAGTGCTCCCTTCAGGTTTTTATAAAGAAACATTAGTGTTTAAACTTAAAAAAATAAGGATATCCTCAGACATAGCACAGATAAATATAAGAAAAATTAAATCAGTGAGAAAAATAATTCAATTTTGCTTGACTCTTTGCTATTTAGGAGAGTCAGTATATAAACGGCATTGCCTGACGCATCCAGGAAATATTGTTTTTTGCTTATATTTTCATCAACATTCAAGTCAGATTTTGCAGGAGTAAGAAGTAGTATGTCAAAATCAGAAGATATCACCCAAATATTAAATGCTCCATATTCTATTCAGTATCAAAATATTGATGAATTAAAGACTCTTATCCAAAATGAAAAATCAGTCTTTATCCAAATTGTTGGGCAAGAAGGGGATCGCAATCCCGATTTGACAGTATTTTCCTCTGAAATCATTGAAGAAATTCGTATTCGATTTTCTGGAAAACGCTCACCATTACAAGAATGGCTTAAATCCTTGCGTAATATTCCTGCTGAAGAAAGAAAAAATGCAGGGGCAATTATTAATGAACTTAAGTCTGAAATCGAAGCTTATTTGAAAACTTTTTTAGATAATTTTCGACTTGCTGCAGAAACAAAAAAACTAGAAACTCAAACAGAAGACATTACGTTACCTTTTCCAAAACTAAATTTAGGAACGAGACATCCAATATCAGTTGTAATGCGCGACTTACTAGAACCTTTTCAAAGAATGGGTTTTTCAGTCGTTGATGGTCCAGAAATAGATACCAATTTCTATAATTTTGATGCTCTGAATGTTGTTAAAGATCATCCTGCGCGAGAAATGCAAGACACTTTTTTCTTGGCGAGCGAGTGGGTACTTAGAACTCACACAAGTAATGTGCAAAGCCACGCTATGATGGAAAGAAAATTGCCTCTGAAAATAGTTTGTCCTGGATGCGTCTATCGGAACGAATATGACATGACTCATCTCCCAAGTTTTAGACAAATAGAGTGTCTTGTTGTGGATAAGGGAATTCACTTAGGCCATTTAAAACATACTGTAAATGAAATGTTGAATGCTGCTTTTGGGAGACCTGTGAAATTACGTTTTCGGTCTAGTTATTTTCCTTTTACAG
Organism: Pigmentibacter sp. JX0631; assembly: GCF_029873255.1. Classification (NCBI taxonomy): domain Bacteria; kingdom Pseudomonadati; phylum Bdellovibrionota; class Oligoflexia; order Silvanigrellales; family Silvanigrellaceae; genus Pigmentibacter; species Pigmentibacter sp. JX0631. The sequence goes on from NZ_CP123622.1 coordinate 1,057,877, forward strand.
AACCTAGTGCTGAAGTTGATGTCCAATGCCAACAATGCCTTGGAAAAGGTTGTCGGAGTTGTAAATATGTGGGTTGGTCAGAAATAGGTGGTTGTGGATTAGTAAACAGAAAAGTACTTGAAAGCTGTGGCATTGATACCTCAATTTATAGTGGATTTGCATTAGGTTTTGGTATCGATCGGATGGCGAAAGATAGATTCGCAATAGCAGATCTACGTTCCATGTTAGATGGAGATATTTCGTTTCTAAATTCGTTTACTTTATCATAATCCCATTTACAAAGGTAACAAAAATGCTCGCTAGTCTAAAATTCATAGAAAGATTTATTACTCTTCCTAAAGTAACACAAAAATATAATATCAATGGAAAATCAATAGACATTCAAACATATGACCTTCCTAAAATAACTCCCAATTTAACGAAACAAGGCTTTGAAATTGATAGTATTATCAAAAAAGGAGAAGGCCTTGAAACAGTTGTTATTGGGAAAATTGAAAAAACAGAATCCCATCCAAACGCTAGTAAATTACAGATATGTCAAGTAAATATTGGAGACAAAGAATACAAACAAATTGTTTGTGGTGCAAAAAATGCACGAGAAGGTTTATATGTTGCTGTGGCGCTTCCATCAACAATCTTACCAAATAACATAGAAATTAAATGTTCTAAAATTCGTGAAGTAGAAAGTAATGGTATGCTGTGTTCAAGAGAAGAGCTTGGACTACCAGTAATTAAAGAACTTGATGGCGATGGTATTTGGGAAATATCTGAAGATCAGCAAGGCGGTAAGCCTCAAGACTATCTAAATGAATATTTAGGCTTCCCAATATTTGAAGTGTTAGAAATTTCAGATACTTTATTAGAAATTAGTGTCACACCTAATAGACCAGATATGTTATTTCATGCCGGAGTTGCAAGAGAAATAGCGGCTGCTTTTGAGAATTTAAATATCCCTTATACAAGAAATACCTCTGACAAATATTCCATTAAAAACTCTATCAAACCTGAAACAGTTAAAAATGATGCTATAAAAAATATAGAATTAAAATGTGGTCATATCAGTTTTTCCGCAGAAAACTCTATTCATACTCCTGCATTTTTTATGCTAGTTGACTCAGTGCAAGTTAAACCGAGCCCAGCTTGGTTAAGAAATTTACTAGAAAATCTTGGTCAAAACTCTATAAATAACATAGTCGATATTTCAAATTATTTATTACTTGCATTTGGGCAACCTAGTCATGCATTTGATTTAGAAAAATTACACTCAAAAAATCCTAATGAAAAGAAGATTTATTTAAGGCAAGCTATAGAAAATGAAAAATTTACTGGATTAGATGGAAAAGAAAGAACATTAGACCCTAGTGACCAAGTTATAAGTGATATAGAAACAACTCAAGGTTTACTTGGAGTTTTAGGCGGAGAATTTTCCAAAGTAACAAAAGATACAAAAAAAATAGTGATTGAATTTGCCAATCCTCATTCCGTAGCTGTTAGAAGATCTTCAAGAAGACATGCTAGACAAACTGAAGCAAGTTTCATGTTTGAAAAAGGAATTGATGCCGCTGAAAGATTTTTTGCCGCAGCAGAATATTTTGCTCTAATGGAAAATTTACAAAATATTAAACCAATTTATTGTGGAACAGTTCATTCTCACGATAAAAATAAAAAATCTGAAATAAAAACTGAATTTCCTATTAATAAAATTAATTTTTTATCGACTGCACAAGAAAAAATTCTAGGTGCAAATATTATACCTTTTGAGAAACAATTAAAAATACTTTCTTCCCTTGGCTTTGAGCTAAGCAATGTAACGGAAAAATCAGCTTTAATTAACGTCCCCACTTGGAGAAGTTTAGATATTGATGGACAAGCTGATCTAGTCGAAGAATTTATAAGAATAGAAGGAATTGATTTAGTACCAGCAACTCCGATGGTAACATTAACGAATGTTAATTATGATGATAATCAATTCAAACACTTTGAAAAACTAAGTTCACGTTGTACCTCTTTAGGATATAGTGAAGTTATTAGTTTACATTTTATGCGGTCTGATGAACACAAAAAATTAAAACTAGAAACCATAAATTCGTTAGGTGAACCTGTTGCTTTATTGAATCCAATAATAGGTGATGAACCCTTTCTACATACAACACTGATTCCAGATCTTCTTAGAAAAATTGCGAAGAATTTAAGCTACGGCAATAACAGTGGACAACTATTTCATATTTGTCGCACATTTCAAAACCGTGATATTGAAGGAAACAGAATCTTTGAACAAAATAATTTGGAAGAATTTATAACTACAGAACTAAAAAATACAAATATTCCGCATAGCGAATACCATTTTAAAGAAGGTTTTGCTTATACAAAAGAAAAAACTCAACTTGGAAGACCAGTTGAAACTCCAAGATTAGCTGGAGTAGTATTTGGCAATAGAATAGAAAAAAATTGGCAAAATACTTCTGCTATAAAATGGACTTTACATGACATTATTGCACACGTTTCATCCCTACTAAGTTGTATGGAATGTGAGCCTTCTGTCATTAGAATAACTGATGATAAAAATAAAGAATCTGAAGATTTAAAATTTCACCCTTTTGCTGCTGCATTACACCCAGGAAGAAGGGTGGGTATATATTTAAAGTCACAAAATAATGAATTTGTTTCTGTTGGTTGGTGCGGAGAACTGCACCCACAAACAATGCGCAACTATGAAATAGATGTTCCTTGTCTTGCGTTTGAAATAAATGTTTCTTTATTAATAAAACAATTAAATGCACCAAAAACTTTTATTAAGCGAACAGCATTAACTCAAAAATTTCCTACAGTTTCTAGAGATTTTGCTTTTCTAATTAATGAAGATATAACAGCAAAAGAAATTCAAGATAAAGTTAGAAGCTCATTAGAAAATCTTCTTTCTAATGAAACACCTGCAATATTTCAAGATTTAAATATTTTTGATATTTATAGGGGTAAAGGTGTCCCAGAAGATAAAAAATCTATAGCTTTTAATATTCAATTAATTCCAACGGAAAGAACTTTTACTGAAAAGGATATTCAAAAAATATCAAATACAGTTATACAAGTACTTAGTTCTGAATTTAAAGCCGAATTAAGAGGATAAATTTCTAAAATATTTATTGTTTAAAATTTGACGAGTTTCTTTTTATTTTATTTTGAATTATTCTTTATATAAAAGATTAAAAGCAAAAAAGAAAGAAACTCAAGTGATTTTTAAAACTAAAGTCTTTATAAATGAATATTTAAAAAAAATTGCCAAACTATCAATTCTTTTTTCCTACTTACCATATTCTTTACGTTCCATGTAATTTGGAGCAAACACATTCCAATTGCAGACATAGAAGCTTATTATTGGGATTGGTCCAGAGATTTATCTCTAGGATACTATGATCATCCAGGAGCAGTTGCTTGGTTTTGTAGATTAGGAACTTATCTTACAAATGATATAAGTAATTTAAGATTTTTCGTCCCAATTTTTAGTTTATTCACAAATATGTTTTTAATTTTATCATATAAATAATTGTGTAAAATAGTTTTAAAAGTTATTAAAATAAATGAATTTTCAACTAAAGAGGAATTCCACAAAATTAATATTGTAAAAGGAATCTAAAATTTGCCTGACAATAAAATGGAAGTGATTGATAACTTTTAATTGGTTAAATATTTTTGAAAATTTTTTATTCTTTTAAAAAACTAGTTCCATAAATTCTGCCTCTTTTCAAAGTAAAATTTATTGACAATATTTAAATTTAGAATTATTCTAAATTTATAATAGTTATATAGATGGCCATCTTAAAACTATTTGAAAGGCTACTAACTCATAATTAGTTATAAATGCCTTTTATATATAGATATTTTATATGGATATTTTAATCAAATATTTTTTAATAATAGCAGAATTATAAGGATGTAGTTTGCTGTTAAACATAGTAAACATTACATGGAGATCTTTATATTATGAAAAAAATATTATTAACATCTTTATCACTATGTATTTTTCAATTTAAAGCTTTTGCAGAATATAAAACTAGAGTCATTATTGGAAATGGAACATCAGCGCAAGTATTTCGCAGAACTGCATCAATTGATAACTGGAAAACAATTGTCATAGGAGGAAATGGCTTATGGGATAATTTTAAAGAACATAAAATGGGTCAAACAGCCCATATCCTACATTTACCAGGTCAAATAATACCTGCCTTTATAAATGCTGATGGCAAAAATAATCTGACCGGATTTCTTGATTCTAGCACTTATCAATTTGAACTTAACAAGTTATCTCAACAAAATAACTATAGAGATAATGCAATTGTTTATTCAGAATACTTAGTTAAAAATATTTCAAGAAATGGAAAAAAAGTGATTGTCAATGCTAGTAGCAAAAACATGGATCATATTTCAATTCAAGCTGATGAAGTTATTTTAACAACAGGCATTCCTCCACAAAGAAATCTGTCTAATTTAATTCAAGATGCACATAAAAAATCGAACAATCTTGGTTTTGTCCAAATTCAAGAGGCTGTAGAATACTTAAGTAAAGAAAGCAAGTATTATACAACTGAACCTTTAACTGTAGCATTGTATGGAGGTAGTGCAACTGCTGCTTGGGTTGCCGATGTAATTGATGAACGCCAGCCTCTTAAATTTTATTGGTTTGCGCGCCCTGGTAAACCAGGTGAAGACAAATTTAAAGAAGCAGCTGTAGCAGGTGATCGAAATTATCTTATATTAAAAAAAACTGAAGCCATCAGACAAATCAAAGATGTAGAATCAATTATTTATATGTCTGAAGGAGATCTTGATGATAAAGGTAATAAATTATCAAAACCAAAAGTAAAAATTAATTTTAATGAAAACTTTGGAAAAGAATCAATCTTTGTAGATCAACTTATTTATGCTTTAGGCGGTGATCCTAATAGTAAAGAAGGTATAAAAAACATCTTATCTGAAAATCTTAACAATGAACTTATACCAATTCGCGATAATCAATATGTAATTGTTGATTATAATTCCCCTAAAAAGGAAACTTATGGTTTAGGATGGACTACTTCAGATGGAATGGTAAAAATTATAGGAACAGCCGCATATAATTTTTCAAGTAGAAATGGCATACATTCGGTTCAACCTCCAATGGAGACATTGCCTACAAATGGGCAAGTACCTCATGGAATTGCTGTTGCAGCTTCAACAATTTCAGCCTTAAATAATTATATTCCAATTATCCAAGATAGAAATGGAAAAATACATTATTCAATGGTGAATATAAATACTGCAAATAGCAACCAATTAGCTTCTTTTATTGCAATTTACTACCAAGATCTTAAAGAAAAATTTGCAAATTTAGCTGTTGAAAAAATCATTGCAGCAAGATCTAATGCAAGTAAAGCATTTGGTATTTCAGATACTGAGTTTAATGAAATTATAAATTATATAAGATTTTTGCAAAAAGAAACTCTAGATGTAAAATAACTACTTTCTAATTCATTTCATTTAAAACCAATTAAAGTCTTTCATGATTTTAATTGGATAAATACTTTTGAAAAAATTTTAATTCTTTATCTAAAACTTTTACTATACTTTCGGCTTTTTTAAATCCATGCCCTTCTCCTGAAAATATATAAACCTCATGATAGATATTATTTTCTTTTAATGCAGTTGCTATCTTTTCGGTTTGTTTAACATTTACAACAGGATCCTTATCACCATGAAAGAAAATAATCGGTGTTTTAATTTCATTTGCAGAATTTATTGGAGAACGATTAAAGTATAATTCTTTATCAGTGAGAATTGATCCACCAATTAAAGATTGATCATAGTATGCTTCAAATTTATGAATATGTTCAGTCATAGCAATTAAATCAGCAATCCCATAAGTACAAGAAGCACAAAGAAATTTATTATTTTTAACTAATGTAGATAGAAGAGTATATCCACCTGATGAACTTCCTGCTAAAATTACTTTGTCTTTATTTACTAAATTTTTTTGAATCAAATATTTAACTGCATCCAAACAATCTTCTACATCTTTAATACCCCATTTTCCTTTTAATTCTTCGCGATAAGATCTACCAAATCCCGTGCTACCTCGATAATTAACCTCTAAATAAGCAAAGCCCCTACTAGTATAATATTGAATTTTTGGATTCATCAAGCAATCAACATTTGCTGTTGGACCTCCATGAATTTTAACAATCAATGGTGGAAGATTATTTTCATCCTTTAAATATTCAGGATTAAAAGGAGGATAATAAAATGCATAAACAGATTTATTATCTCGAGCTGTAAATTCAATTTCTTTTGGCTCTGAAATATAATTAGAAGGAAAGGAATCATCTAAAGATTTTCTCAAAATCTTAAATTTAAATGGTTCTTTTATATTTGAAGAAACAACTGCTAGAGCTAATAAACTATTTCCAGCAAACATAACAAACTGATTATTATCTGCAGCAATATTATAAATTGTAGATAAATTATTATTAATTTCAACAAATCCATTATTTTTTAAATATATTTTTCCTGTTTTCCACATTCCGTTGTCACAAAAAGTAACAATTAAAATATCCTCTTGCAGAAAGGAAAAAGTTCTAGTTCCTGAAATCCACATAGGTCTTCCAAAATCACTCTTTTTTTCTAAGATAATTTCGAAAGAATCATTAACTATTTTATATATGTTCCAGTAATTATTTCCATCAAATGTAACAAAAAGTTCATTTTTGGGACTCCATATTGGCTGGTAACATGCGCCTACTGAAGAATTTAAGATTTTTTTGCTATTAGTTATTATATTTTCAGAAGAAATATCAGCAACAAAAAGTTCATTATTATCCCACGGCATATTGGGATGATTCCATTGCAACCAACAAAGTTTTTTTCCGTCAGGACTTACAGAAGGATTGCTATAAAAATCACTACCCGTGAATAATACTTCAGTTTCCTTCGTTACTAAATTTATTCTTACAATTTCTGTTGGAGGAAATTGATTTTGCGTAGAATCATTTTTTCTCAGACAATATAAAAATTTTCTCTTACTATCTAAAGAAAAATCCGCAAATCTTCCTTCAAAAGGGAACGTAACAGGATTGATTTCTTTAGTGTTTAAATTTTTATGATAAACCATTCCATCTTTACTATTTGCAAAATAAAGTTGATTCTCTTTTACAAGAAAAGCTCCGCCACCATAACCATGCACCATAGTACCGACTGAAAATTCAGGCGGTGTTTCATCTTGGATTGAACCATCCGGATGCATAGATACAATAACATTTCTTCCCTTTTCGTCGGGTCTTGATTCTCCCCAGTAAACGACGCCATTGTCTATAAATAAATCGGTAAATGAGATTGATTTACTCGCTAAATCTTTTGCCTGAAAAGGGGAATTCCAAAATCCGTAGTCATTTTTATTGAAGCTTTCTTTCATTTTTGCGACCTGTATCTATAAAATAAAATATGTCATGATATTAAAAGAATTCAAATTCTATACCAGAAAGTGAATGTCTCTTTTCTTAGGTTTAGTTTTAAAGGATATCGTGTGAAAAACAAAATAATTTTAATAAGTATTATCGTTCTAGCTTTTTTACTAGCTAGATATCTTAATATAACTACTAACAGCGAAGAAGAGATAAAAGCCTTTAGCTTTTTTAAAGATCAGATTGATAGTTTAAAATCTCTTTATTTACAAAATAAAATTATTTTTATTATCTTCTTATCTATTATTTTTTATTTACTAAATATAGCATTTATACCTTTCATTGGCCCCTTTTTTGTTTTATTAGGCGGAGCTTTGTTAGGACCAGTTATCACAACTATATTATTTTCTTTTTTGGTCTCTATTTCCTACACTTCATCTTTTTTAATAGTTAGAACAATTTTTATTAAAATTCATTTATTAAAAAAGTTTAATAAAAAATTTGAATATATAGTTAAAGGATTTGAAAAGGATGGTTGGGTTTATTTATTATCAGTTAGGTTAGCCGCTGTTATACCAGCTATTGCTATTAATATAGGTATGGGACTTACCCGAATTCCTACAAAACATTTTTATTTTGCAACACAAGTAGGTACTTTACCTATAATAGTTGTTTACTCTTATGCAGGAAGTCAAATTCAGCAATTTAAAAGCTTTAATGATCTTATTACCCCTGACTTTCTTCTTATTATGCTATTCATTGCAATTTCTCCAATTGTTTTAAAACTCATAAGTGAATTAATTTTAAAAAAACACCCATCTACAAAAAAAAAGATTGACAAGTAACAATTTTGAGTGCAATTATAATCCAATTTTTGGCTAAATGGTGAGGCCTCGCATTTAGTCGTCAATTTAATTCCTAAAATTATGTTTAATGGAGAAATATTTATGCAGGCATCTTTATTATTAGAAGATGGCTCCTATTTTCATGGCCAAAGTATTGGATTTCCAATGGAAACCAGCGGAGAAATCGTTTTTAATACTGCTATGACTGGATATGAAGAAGTTTTGTCTGACCCTTCGTATTTAGGACAAATTGTTCTTTTTACTAATAGTTATATTGGAAATACAGGCATTACTCTCGATGATTTAGAATCAAAACATATGTATGCAGAAGCATTAATTTGCAAGAATATTCCTGCTTATGCTGACAATTATCGTTCAAAAAAATCCTTGCATGAATTTTTATATAATCAAAAAAAGTCTGCCATTTTTGATCTTGATACCAGATTATTAGTGCAAAAAATTCGAGATTCAGGCTGCCTTTATGGAATCATTTCAACTACAGATAATGACATCATTTCTTTGAAAGAAAAATTGAAACATACCCAGAAAAAAAACTTAGCAAATACTGTTTCTATTTATAGCAAAACAGAAAATAATCACTGCATTACTACAAAAGATCAAGAAAAAAAATACAAAGTAGCTGTTTTTGATTTTGGAATAAAACAAGGAATTCTTGAATGTTTATCTAATTTAGGATGCGATATCTCGCTTATCCAATACCCTTTTTCTATTGAAGCTTTAGATGCCATCCAACCGGATGGCATTTTTTTTAGCAATGGTTCAGGAGACCCAAATATTTTAGCAAGTGAAACAAGTATTTTAGAAAACATGCAAAAAATCTTAATAAAATATCCTTGCTTTGGTATTTGCCTTGGACATCAATTGATTGGTCTGAGTTTTGGAGCAAAAATTAACAAGCTAAACAATGGACATCATGCTATAAATCACCCAGTAAAATCATTTCTTACAGTACCTCATAAGGTCATGATAACTTCACAAAATCATAATTTTGTAGTTGATATCGAAAACATAAAAAACGAATTTGAAATAACTCATCTCCATTTAAACGATAATACTCTGGCAGGAATGAAGCATAAATTTTTGCCAATTTATTCAGTTCAATTTCATCCTGAAGCAAATCCTGGCCCAAGAGATGCAGAAGAAATATTTCTATACTTTATTGAATTGATGAATACTTTTAAAAAAGAGAAAAATAATGCCTAAAAATTTAGACCTTAAAAAAATATTGATTATAGGTTCAGGTCCAATTCAAATTGGACAGGGCTGTGAATTTGATTATTCTGGAACACAAGCTTGTCTTGCATTAAAAGCTGAAGGTTATCAAATTATTTTAATAAATTCTAATCCAGCTACGATTATGACAGATAAAGAAACAGCTGATAAAATTTATATTGAGCCTATAACAATAGAATACGTTTCGAAAATAATTCAAGATGAACTTCCTGACGCAATCCTTCCTACAATGGGTGGTCAAGTTGCTTTAAATTTATTTATGGAACTTACTGAAAAAGGTATTTTGTCTAAATATAATGTAAAAAATATTGGAGTTGATCCTCATACCGTTTCTTTAGCTGAAGATAGAAAACTATTTAAAAATCTAGTTTTAGAATTAGGGTATGATGTAGTAAAAGGTGATCTTGTTCAAAATAAAGAAGAAGCAATAAAACTAGCTGGAATATTAAATTTCCCGCTAATTATTCGTGCCTCATTTACTTTAGGAGGTACAGGGGGCGGAATTGCTTATAATCACACGCAATTTCTGCAATTAATTGAAGCCGCATTTTCAGCAAGTGCTAATCATGAAATTTTAATCGAAGAGTCTATTATTGGTTGGAAAGAATATGAATTAGAAGTTATGCGTGATTGCAATGGAAATTTTGCCGTAATATGTGGTATAGAAAATATCAATCCAATGGGAGTCCACACCGGTGACTCTATTACTATAGCTCCATGCGTGACTTTAACTGATAAAGAATATCAATTTTTAAGGAACACAGCAAAAGATATTTTTGAAAAAATTGGAATGAAAACCGGTGGAGCTAATATTCAATTTGCAATTCATCCTGACACTGGAAGAGTTGTCGTGATTGAAATGAACCCAAGAGTGTCTCGTAGCTCGGCGTTGGTTTCAAAAGCTACCGGTTACCCTATAGCAAGAATTTCTGCTAAATTAGCTGTTGGTATTACGTTAGATGAAATAAAAAATGAAATTACGAAATCGACTAGCGCTGCATTTGAACCCGCAATTGATTATGTCGTGGTAAAAATACCAAGATGGGATTTTGAAAAATATAAAGACGCTGATCCAACTTTAGGAATTCAAATGAAATCAGTTGGAGAAGTTATTGCATTTGGGCGTTGCTTCAAAGATGCATTTCAAAAAGCTTGGCGTTCTTTAGAACAAAATATTGATGGCTGGCAAAGCTCAAAGTCTATTTATTCAGAAAATCAGATAAAAAAATTGCTTTCAAATGCGACCCCTAGTTTATTTAGTTATATTAAAGATGCTTTTTATTTAAAAATCTCTATTGATGAAATTTATAATTTAACAAAAATCAGCAAATGGTTTTTATATGAGTTAAAAGAATTGTTTGATTGTGAGCAAGAAATAATTCGCGCAAATATTCCTCTAGAATATTCAACTCTTTTTAAAGCTAAAAGATATGGTTTTAGTAATCAACAAATATCTGAATTAAAAAATTTAGCTGTCGATGAGATAGAACGTTATTTAATGAATTATGAAATAAAACCTACTTTTAAAATGGTTGATACTTGCGCCGGAGAATTTGAAGCCCAAACGCCCTATTACTTTAAAACTTATGAATCATTTAATGAGAATAAAGTATCTAAAAATAAAAAAATAGTTATTTTAGGAAGCGGCCCTAATCGTATTGGCCAAGGAGTAGAATTTGATTATTCCTGTGTCCATGCCGTAAAAGCAGTACAGGAATTAGGTTATGAAGCCATTTTAATAAACTCTAATCCGGAAACGGTAAGTACTGATTTTTATATCTCTGATAAATTATATATGGAACCATTAACTAATGAAGATGTTCTAGATATTTTGCAAGCAGAAAATCCTGCTGGCGTATTAATTCAATTTGGCGGGCAAAGCCCATTAAAATTAGCAAAAAAAATTGAAAAATCTGGATTTAAAATTCTTGGCACATCATTTAAATCAATAGAGTTAGCTGAAGATAGAAAACTTTTTGGTTCTATTTTACAAAAAAATAAAATTGCTGCTCCAAAATTTAGTACCGCTTTGACAAAAGAAGATGCAATTAAAATTGCTGATGAAATTAAATATCCCGTATTAATTCGCCCTTCCTTTGTTCTTGGTGGGCGTGGAATGGCAATTGTATATACAGAAAAAGAATTGATTGAATATTTTGATCAAGCTCTTGATTTAGATCCTTCAAAACCAGTTTTAATTGATAAATATCTTAACGGTGCAATTGAATTTGATATAGACTTATTATGTGATGGAAAAGACATATTTATCCCTGAAATTATGGAGCACATTGAGGAAGCCGGTATTCATTCTGGAGATAGCAGCTGCATTATTCCGCCCCTGCATGTCAATGCAGAACTTCGTTCGAAAATATTTGAAACCTCTAAAATTCTTGCCCTTGAATTAGCTGTAATAGGGTTGATGAATATACAATTTGCTCTTTATACCGAAGAATTATATGTTTTAGAAGTAAACCCAAGAAGTTCAAGATCAATCCCATTTCTATCCAAAGCAACAGGTATTTCAATGGCAAATCTTGGTACTAAAATTTGCTTAGGAATGGATATAATAAATTTAACACAAAATATTAAATTTAATTCGCATGAGAAATACTCCTTAAAAGTACCAGTATTCCCTTTTCATAAATTCCCATCTTTTACTCCTAAACTTGGGCCAGAAATGCGTTCTATTGGAGAAGTGATGGTTCAAGCAAATACTTTAGGTGAATTATATGCTAAAGGCTTTATTGCCGCCGGATATAATTTAAATTTAAGCGGAGAAATTTTAAATTGCACAAAAGATATTTATTTTAAAGTTCTTGAAAACGAACTCGCTATTAATACAAAATTTACCTCAAAAATAATTCATTTAAATAAAAATTCTGATAAAAATAATGTAATAGAAATGATAAAAAATAACAAGATAGCTATTCTTCTAATTTCACTAAAAGATAGTGAAAATTTAGATCTTGAATTCATTCCCCAATTATTAAAAGTTGCAGTTCAATATAAAGTTCCAATTGCTTCAACTACTCGTTCAACTTATTCAGCTCTAAAAGCTTTATTATTTTTAAATGAGGGAATGTAACATGAATCTTAAAGGAAGATCATTAAATAATCTGTTTGATTTAAATATTGATGAGTTTAATTATATTTTGAATTTAGCCCATCAGGTAAAGAAAGAAAAGAAAAGTAATATTTTTCCGAAAAGACTGCAAAATAAAAATATTGCTTTAATATTTGAAAAGCCAAGCACCAGAACCCGTTGTTCCTTTATTGTAGCTGCGCATGATGAGGGTGCGCATGCAGAATCACTATCTGGCAGAGATATCCATTTAGGTGAAAAAGAAAGTATTGAAGATACAGCTAGAGTTCTAGGAAGATTGTTTGATGGGATTATGTTCAGGGGATTTAAGCATAAAACTCTTGAAATGTTAATTAATTATGCAAATGTTCCAGTGTGGAATGCCTTAACAGATATTCATCACCCGACTCAAGCAATTGCAGATATTATGACATGCCAAGAATATTTAGGTAAATTAAATGGAAAAAAAATTGTTTATTTAGGAAATGGGAATAACAACGTAACTCATTCACTTTTAATTGCAAGCAGTATAATGGGAATGGAGATTGTTATTAGTTGTCCAGAAAGGTACTATCCAGATCAAAGCATAGTACAGCAATGCATTAAGCTTAGTAAAAACTCCAAAGCTAAGATTTCTATTTTAAATAATCCCATTGAAGCAGTAAAAAATGCTGATTGTATTTATACTGATGTTTGGATCTCAATGGGTGAAGAAAAAAACAGTAATAATGAAGAGAAATGCAAAGAACTTTTACCTTATCAAGTAAACAAAAAAATAATGTCAGCTACAAAAAACTCAGAATGTTTTGTCCTTCATTGTTTACCAGCATATAAAAACTTGGAAATAACTAGCGATATATTTGAAGAAAACAATAAATTTATTTTTGATTTAGCTGAAAATAGAATGCATAGCATTAAGGCTGTAATGCTTGCTACTTTAATCAATTAATTTTTTATTGGAACAAACCACCTATCATTTCTAAAGCCAGGAATAATAGTTCCTGGTTGATCATATGTAGAGTATGCAATGCTAAAAGCTCTACCATAGATTCTGTCTTGATCCATAAAGCCCCAAAATCTACCATCCGCAGAATTATCTCGATTGTCGCCGATAACAAGTAATTTCCCTTCTGGAACAACCCAAACTTGAGTTTCTGTATCTGTTAAACTATTCGATTTTCTTTTCAAAATATAATGCGGTTCTTTGCTAAAGCCTGATTCAAGAAATAAGTTATACTCATCACCAGTCTCCCCACCTCCAAGATTTTCCATAATGGCTCTATTCGTCTGAAATTCTTGCTTGGCAAGAACACCATTTATTGTTAATATTCCATTCGTAAAGGAAACTTTATCTCCAGGTATTCCAACAACTCTTTTAATTAAAGTCAAACTATTTTCTGATTCTGGTCCTTGAAAGACCACTATATCTCCTCTTTCTGGTTGAGACCAACTATAGATTCGGGTTTGCATAAATGGCAACATGATTCCATATGATAATTTATTTACTATGACATGATCCCCAATTTTCAAAGTTGGTAATAAAGAACCAGTTGGAATAACATACCAATTTAAGAAGGTAGATCGAAAAATGAAAATAACTGATATAATCGTTATAATTGATTGGAGTTCCTGAATTAGCTTACCTTTGTTCATATAATCTAAAACCTCATTTACAAGAGTCAAACAGGGTATATCATACACTGACACAATTGCGAGTATATGTAAAAGGAGTTGTATTTTGAAATTATTTAAGCATATAGCAAGCGGAGTTGATAAGTTCATACATGCTGGCAATTTAAAGTACGATTTAAACTCTATCCTTTCCAGTGCCAATCCAGACGTTTCATTAGAAGAGAGAATTCTTTGGATTCAAAAGCTAATGTATTGGATTCGTTCTACAGAAAAAATTCCACTCCAATTTGATTCTTCGATAGGCCAAATTCATACTGCAAGAGTTAGCTTTATTTTGCAATTACTTGATAGAAATATTGAATGGAAAATTGCCGTTTCTAAAATTTTCCGTTCCGTCATTCAAGAAACAAGTTCTTTACAACTTTTTTGTGATACAGGTCTTCCTAAAGAAGTCGGTTTTTTACAAGAAGCCACTGATAGATTTTTAAATAAATTAATTCCTACACCCCCAGATGACAAAGAACTTTCAGAACTTTTTTTAAAAATATTTCCCCGCACTGAAGATGCTATTTGGGTTAAAAACTTAACAAAAGAAACAATAGTAAAAATTATAGAACTATTTGAATTTCAATCAACTAATGAAAATTTATGGGAGAAAATTCATTTTGAAATTACTGAAGCGATATGTATAATTGTTAGCCAAATTCATGCAATAGGACTATCTGATGGGGTAAGAAAAAGAACCAACTTAACATCAGTAAAGGAATCTCCTTTTTTACTTTTAAACGAATCTATTGATGAATTTTTAAATTTTCAAACTTTGCAAAAAACTGAAGTAATTATTAACTCAATATTAAAATGTAATCATAATATAAAATTATGTAGATATGCAATTCAAGAAGTTTTTCAACACTTAGAAGATTATGGAATTAGCGTAACATTAGTTTATCAATTAGAAAAATTAACTTTCCACCTAGATAGATTAGAAGTTCTACTAATTTTCTTGTATTCAAGAGAAAGTATATATAATTCAAATATTATTCAAAATTTTATTTCTAAACTTATTAAAGAAAGTTTAGCAAAAAAAAGCTTAAAAGCATTGATTCAAACAAACTTAAATCAATTATCAAGAAAAATTGCAGAAAGAGCTGGGAAAACAGGTGAACATTATATAACCAGCAATAAAAAAGAATATTTTTACATGTTTAAATGTGCCGCAGGAGGTGGTATAGTTACTGCTTTTACAACATTTATTAAATTCTTTATCGTAACAACTAAATTACCTCACTTTTTTGAAGGATTTTTTGCTTCAATAAATTATGCAGCTAGTTTTGTATTTATTCAACTTTGCGGTTTTACACTAGCAACTAAACAACCTTCAATGACAGCAGCTGCGCTTGCAGGAAAATTACATGATATTAAAGAAAGTTCTTCCTTAAATAGTTTTGTAGATGAAATAACAAAATTAACTCGTTCACAATTTTCTGCTATTTTAGGAAATATTATTCTTGTTGTTCCAATTTCTTTATTAATTGATTTTCTTTACAAAAAAATAACTGGGCATAGCGCTATTACACCTGAAAAAGCTTATGCAACGATCCATTCCTTTAGTATTTTTGGACCCAGTATTTTTTATGCAATATTTACTGGTTTTTTATTATGGTTTTCTAGTTTAGCTGCGGGATGGATTGAAAATTGGGCTGTTTATAGAAGACTTCCAGAAGCAATTGCAAAAAACAAACGTCTTATTTTTTTACTAGGAAGTGAAAAAAGTGAAAAAATTTCTAAATTTTTTGCGAATAATATCTCTGGATTTGGGGGAAATATTTCTTTAGGTTTTATGTTAGGAATGACTCCTCAATTTGGTAATTTTTTTGGTATCCTTTTAGATATACGACATGTAACTTTAGCCTCAGGATCTTTCGCTTTTGCATTATCAGCATTGGACTTTACAAATGTAAATAAATATGAGTTTATAAATGCTTGTTTAGGAATTATAATGATTGGTATTTTAAATGTTTCAGTAAGTTTTTATTTAGCTCTTTCTGTCGCTATAAGAGCTAGAAAAGTTCAAAGTTTGGAAAGAAAACAAATAAGAGTTGCATTATTTAAAAGACTTATTTCTTCACCACTTGAATTTTTGTATCCTTATTCAAAAAAATAATTTTACGGAGTGATTTATGTCGAATCTTTTTGATCCAATTAAAATCGGTGATTTGAGCCTAAAAAATAGAATTATTTTAGCACCCCTGACAAGATGCAGAGCAAATTATGAAAGAGTACCTAATCAATTAATGGCAGAATACTATGCTAAGCGAAGCGAATTTGGTTTGCTGATTACAGAAGCTACTTCCGTTGAATTACAAGGAGTTGGTTACCCAAGAACCCCTGGAATTTGGAGTGATCAACAACTCCATGCTTGGAGCAAAATAACAGATGCTGTTCACAATAAAGGTGGTTTAATTTTCTTGCAACTTTGGCATGTAGGGAGAATATCAGATAGTATCTATACAAACTCTACACCAGTAGCACCAAGTGCTGTTAAACCAAATGCTAGAATATCTTTAATTCGCCCTGAAAAATATTTTGAAACTCCTAGAGAATTAAGACAAAACGAAATTAAAGATATCGTGATTTCCTTTCAAAAAGCTGCACAAAATGCTAAAAAAGCCGGCTTTGATGGAGTAGAAATTCATGGTGCAAATGGATATTTATTAGATCAATTTTTACAATCCTCAACAAATTTAAGAAATGATGAATATGGTGGATCTTTGACAAAAAGATTAAAATTCCCATTAGAAGTAACAGATGCTGTGATAGATGTTTGGGGCTCTGGCCGGGTTGGTTATCATATTGCACCGCGGTGTGATGCTCATGATATGAAAGATGAAAATCCTATTGAAACATTTAGTGCTTTAGTATCAGAACTCTCTAAAAGAAAAATTGCATTTATTTGTGCTAGAGAACATCAAGCTCAAGATAGTATAGGCGCAAAATTACGAAAATTATTTGATGGCGTTTATATAGCGAATGAAGGTTTTACAAAAGAATCCGCAGAAAAAATTATTTCGGATGGAAATGCAGATGCTGTTGCTTTTGGTAAACTTAGTATATCTAATCCTGATTTAGTCAAAAAGTTTGCAGAAAATATACCCTTAGAACAACCAAATCCTAAAACTTTTTATGGAGAAAATAAGTATCTATTTAATCAAGCAGAACCTATGCCATCACAAGGTTTTTACGAGAGCGATAAGTTAGGATACACTACATATTGAAAGTAAAATAAAATTATTTTTTACTAAATATATTTGCTATATCCAATCCTGAAGTTTCTACTTCCTTAACAAATTCATCATAATCCGTGCTATTTTTTTTGAGTGGAATGAGCTCTTGCATATTGTTAATGCTGTTGGGATAGCTCTTAATGCATTCAGCTATAGCAGGGACTAATTTTGCTTTTAAATCTTCACTTAATCCCTTTCTCGCATATACAGGTTCATTTGGTATTGGTTTAGATAACCATAAAACCTTTGTTTCTTTAGCTATATTTGGATAAATATTAATAACTTTATTTCGTGCATCATTTATTTTTTCAGATTTTCCATCCTTCTCTTTAGCAGAAATTGGTGGGGGGTTATAATATGCTGCAGCTGCATCTACCTGCCCTTGCATTAAAGCAATAATTGATGCATCCATACTTCCCGTCGGAACTTCTTGCGCAAATTTTTTATTATTTTTTTTCATTAAAATTTTTGGGTATATATAACTAGATGCAGAACTTGCATCAGAAAATGCAAATTTTTTACCTTCAAGATCTTTTATTTCATTTATACTTGAAGTAGATTTCACAAAAATTGCTGATTGATAAGTTGTTGTACCATAGCGAATAACTTGTAATAATGGTTCTGCACCAAATTTATTTTTAGCTATTAGAAAGCTGACAATATCCCCAAAAGCGAGATCAACTTTTTGCGCACCAATAGCTTCTACAACGGCAATATAACTATTTGGTACTTGAATATTAATAAAAATCTTTGATTTATCTTCAATACATTTTGCTACAGGTTTAGCACTATCAAGAGCTTTTGTAGCATGCCCTGAAGGAACTATAGCTATTTTTAAAGGGTTATTTCTAGAACCTAATTGATCTGCTGCAACAACACTATTAGAAATTAAAGCAGAAAAAAAAATGCTTGTAAATATTTTTAATTTCATCACAAATTCCTCAATTAAACAATTAATCACAAAACAAATATTATTTATTTCATTTTATTTGTCAAAATTAAAGAATACAAAATTAAAAAGCCTTAAAATGAATTTCTCATCTTAAGGCTTTTTAACTCCAATTAGACTTACCAAGCAGGAACCGCACCAGGGAATAATTCTTGTGTTTTCTTTAAAACTTCATTAGAATTCATAACAGCTTTTAATTTATCAAATACTTTTTTAGATTTATCAGATTCTTTCACAACTATAACATTAACATAAGGTTTTGCTGTTTTAGGATCTTCTTTTATTAAAGCATCTGCTGGAACAAAACCAGCATTTTTTACAAAATCATTATTTAAAACTGCTGCAGCAACATCTTGAACTGCACGCGCCGCCTGCGCAGCATCTACACTTTTAATAACAATATTTTTTGGGTTTTCACTGATGTCTTTAGGAGTAGGCAACTCGCCAACTCCATCCTTAATTTTAATAATTCCTGCAGTTTTTAAAAGATTTAATGCTCTTCCTTGATTGCTTGGATCATTTGGTATTATTACAACAGATTTGTCAGTTAGTTCATTTAAATTTTTAATTTTTCTTGAATATACTCCCATAGGATAAATAAAAGTGTTTCCTACAATGGCTAATTTATATCCTTTTCTTGCTTTAGCTTGTTCCAAAAAAGAAACTGTTTGAAAAATATTAGCATCTATTTCACCAGAATTTAAGGCCTCATTCGGAATTTGATAGTCAGCAAAGGTAATCGTTTTAATTTCAAGATCATATTTTTCTTTTGCCAATTTTTTAGCAACATCAAAAACTTGAATCATCGGCCCAGCAGTTATACCTACTTTTAAAATATCAGTTGCATGAACAGAAAAAGAAAAAATAATTGAAATAAATGACAAACCAATCAAATAAATTAATTTAGCAATTTTCATAAAAATTCCTTTCAAATTACTTAATGAGAAACTTTTTTTGTAATAAAGTCACCGGTGAATTGAATTACTAAAACGAGCGCAACTAAAGTAACTAATGCCTGCATCATAACAGGAGTATCAAACTGATAATAACCGTATTGAATAGCCATGTTACCTAATCCACTACCGCCAACAGCTCCTGCCATTGCGGAATATTCTGTTAGACTAACAAATAAAATTGTTGCAGCATTTGCTATTCCAGGAACAGCTTCTGGTAGCAAAACTTTAAAAATAATTTGCATAGGTGAAGAACCCATTGCCTGCGCTGCTTCAATAAGACCTTTATTTACGCTAGCTAATTTACCTTCAACAATTCTAGCAAAAAAGGGAATAGCCGCAACACTTAAAGGAACCATTGCTGCTGCTGTACCAATTGATGAACCTACAATAAATCTTGTAAAAGGAATAATAGCAACCATTAAAATAACAAATGGTACAGAACGTCCCACAGTAACAATACTACTTAATGTTTTATGAATGATTTTATTTTCATAAAACATTCCTTTTGCGGTAACAGTTAAGCCGACCGCTATTGGAAGACCTATTATAAAAGCACATACTCCAGCTACTAAAACCATATAAATGGTAGCTAATGTTGATTCAGTTAGAGTATTTAAAGTTTCCAGAAACATAACCTAAAACCTCAGTAGATATTTTTAACTCTTTTAAATAGTCAATTCCTAATTTAATTTTGTGCTGTTCACCTGTTATTTGGCACAACATGATTCCAAGTGGAGAATTATTTATTACATCGATATGAGCCTGTAAAATATTGACATTTAAATCAAATTTTTTAACTAAACCCGATATAATAGATTCGCTTGCACTATCTCCAACAAAGGTAAATTTTAAAATTGGTGAAGAAAATTTATCTGGTGCTACTGAAAGATTATCTTCAATATGTTGAGGCAAAGTAACATGAAAAGCAGATCTAACTAAAGCCTTTGTTGCTTCAGCTTGAGGATTGCTAAACATTTCAACCATAGAAGAATTTTCTACAATACTCCCATTTTCTATCACTGCTACACGATGACATATACTTTTTACAACTTCCATTTCATGAGTAATTAATAAAATTGTAACACCAAATTTTTCATTTATTGCTTTTAATAATGCTAAAATAGATTTTGTTGTTTCAGGATCAAGCGCGGAAGTAGCTTCATCACACAATAACACTTTAGGATTAGAAGCCAAAGCCCTAGCTATTGCAACTCTTTGTTTTTGTCCACCACTGAGTTGATGTGGATAATGATTTATTTTATCTAATAAACCAGTTACTTCTAAAAGATATTTAACTCTTATTTCAATTTCTTTTTTATTTTTTCCAGCAAATTCTAAAGGCAATGCAACATTTTTAAAAACATTAGCAGAAGATAGAAGATTGAAATGCTGAAATATCATTCCAATATTTCTTCTTTGATTGCGCAATTCAGATTCTTTTAAAGAAGTTAAATTAACACTATCAAGAAATACTTCGCCTGCAGTTGGCTTTTCTAATAAGTTAACAGTACGAAGTAAAGTACTTTTTCCAGCGCCGCTTTTCCCTATAATTCCAAATATTTCACCTTTAGCTACTTCTAAATCTATTCCTTTTAATGCATAGGAAATTCCATTTTTGGTATTAAAAGATTTTTTAATTCCTATTAATTTTATCATATATAAAGCCTAAAAAATAAATCTGATTTTGAATAAATTGAATTCTAAATTTATTACAAATTAATGACAACAGCAACAATAGCCAGAATAACACATTCGTAAAAATTTATATTGGAGAGGATATTTTATAAAAAGAAAAATGTTAAGAAATTTCATTTAATTATCTCGCTTTAGCTGAAAAAAAAGTGTAATGCCCGCAAGCTGTATATCAAATCGGCATCTGCCTACTTAAAACATAGAAAAGATTTCTAGTCAATGAGAAATTGGAAGGTAAAAATACTGACAAATAATCTAATTTATGATAGTAAAATTATACCCATTAATTAGGAGTTAATTGTGCAAGAAAACTCTACACTACCAATCACTAATCAAATTAAAAATCAAATTATAGGTCCTGTTTTTAAATTTGGCGGAACAAGCATGGGCTCGATTGAAAGAATTGAGCATGTTGCCGATCTTTGTTTAAAATTAAAACCTTCCGCAATTGTAGTTTCTGCTATGTCAGGCGAGACCAATAGACTCGTATCTTTAGCGAATAAAATATCTGAAAGAATAGACGTACCAGAATACGACATGCTTGTTGCAAGTGGAGAGCAAGTTTCTGTTTCTTTATTAAGTCTTGCCTTGCGGAAAAGAGGCATTGAACCCATGCCAATGCTAGCTCCCACAGCAGGAATATTAACCGATGCGCAATTTTCAAGAGCTAATATTTTGCAAGTTAAAGGTGAAGCCATCAAAATAGCTTTAGAAAAAGGGTTGCTGCCAGTAATTGCAGGATTCCAAGGCGTTACAGAAGACGGTCAATTAACTTCATTAGGCAGAGGAGGTTCTGATACTTCAGCAGTTGCTATTGCAGCAGGTATAGGAGCCAAAGAGTGTATCATTTATACTGATGTAGATGGGGTTTTTACAACCGATCCAAGAATTTGCAAAAAAGCTCGAATTATTCGCAAAATTAACTATGAAGAAATGCTTGAAATGGCAAGCCAAGGAAGCAAAGTATTGCACATAAGAAGTGTACAACTTGCTGCAAAATGGGGAATTCGTTTAGTAGTTAGAAATACTTTTTCAAGTGATGAAGGAACAGAAATGAGTACAATTGACGAACCAATTGAAGGAGAAATCGTATCAGGAATTGCAGCTTCACAGAATGAAGCTTGGATCCAGGCTACTTGCCCAAACTCTCCACAATTTAACTTATCTAATGTTTTTGATTTACTAGCTAAAAAAGGAATCAATGTTGATATTATCAATCAAGCAGAACACAATAATCATCTAAAAATTAGCTTCACAATTACACAAACAGACTCAAATCTAGCTATGGAATCATTGAAAAAAGAATTTCCCGCCATCACTCTTAATTTAAGAGAAGACGTAGCTAAGATTTCCATAGTTGGTGTTGGAATGCGAACACATGCTGGCGTTGCAGCTAGAATGTTTAAAACTCTCGCAAAAAGTGGAATAGATATTTTGCTAGTAACCACATCGGAAATAAAAGTTGGCTGCCTCATACTTCGGGAAAAAGTACCTCAAGCCGTTAATGCTTTGCATGAAGAGTTTATTCCAAGTCCTGAATAAAAAATAATCTATCCCTTTTAAAATAAGTTAAATTGATTAAAAATCATTCAGTTAGTTTGATAATTCATTCAGCACGTAAAATTTCGCCAGCTTTCAAACCTGTCAGCTTTTTTAGCCGATGAACAAACCACCAAATACCCAACATTGAAATAGCCATTTTAGGAATGGCCACTACAAAATGACCTTTCCAAGTCATCTCAGCTAATTCTTTGTTAAAAGCTTCTGTCTGCGCTGGGCTTACAATAATGTTGATGGCTAATATATAATTTAAAACACCTCCTAAAAAGAAAGCCCCACCAAAAACCATTGTAATTTGCCATATTAGAGCTTTAAAAGCCTTTTGTGCATTATTTGCTGCTAATTTTTCTTCTAATAATTCAGTTTTAAAAATATTTTCATTATAAATCAAATAATTAACAAATGGCTTACCTACCCACGCTGAAGCTATTGTAAATATTCCTAAAAAAGTAGGAATAGCCGCTTCTTGAATTGCAAACCAAAATCCATCTAATTTATAAAACGCAAATATTCCTTTAATTAAAATACTAACAATACCTAATATTGCTATGGGGCTAGCTTGTTTTCTCTTCATGAAATCATAAACGCCATAACCTAGTGGAAAGATAAGGGCAATAATTAGAGTTTTTAAAGGATCGAAAGTTGTATTGAGTTTATTTAAAATAAAAACAGGTATAACAACATAAAAAATAATTGAAACAAATAAATTTTCTTTTACTTTTGGCTGCGTTGTAGGCTGTTTGGCTATGTTATCAATTCTTTGTTTATTTTCCATAATAGCTTTCTTTAAATGAAGGATAAGCATCAAAAAGATGTAGTTTAGCATAAATTCACGAAAAGTAAATTTTTCAATAAAGTTCACTAAATATTAAAACGATATCTTAGTTCACTAGATTTTTTTAATTGAGGGTTGTTATGAAAGAATTTAATCTTGAAGTATTTAATAACAGCAATCAGACCCAAGTCTTGACATTTATTAACAATAAAACAAAAGAACTAGGTTTTGATATGGCTTCCCGACCTGAAACTGGGGCTTTACTAAGAGTTCTAGCTGCTTCAAAACCCAATGGTAAAATTCTCGAAATTGGTACAGGCACTGGGTACGGAACAGCTTGGCTGTTAGAAGGAATGGATGAAAATTCTCAACTAATTAGCATTGAAGCGAATATAAATGTACAAAATGTTGCAAATGAAATTCTAAAAAATGACAAAAGAGTTCAATTACTGAATGAAAATGGATCTGAATTTTTAAAAAAGCAGCAATTACATTCTTTTGATATTATTTTTGCAGATGCTTTTCCAGGCAAATATGAATTACTTAGTGAAACTTTAAATCTTTTAAAACCTGGTGGAATTTATATAGTTGATGACATGTTACCTCAACCAGATTGGCCTGCAGATCATTTTCCACTTGCTCAGTCAGTCATAGAAAATTTGAAAAAATTAACTAATGTAACATCAGTAGGATTACATTGGTCCAGTGGACTAATATTAATGGTTCCGAAATTTAAGTAAAGGTAGTTCATGAAAGAAGCTTATAATTTAATAAAAAAAATAGATGAAGAATATTGGAAAAAATTCAGAAATGATTTTATTCTTGATCCAAATTTTATTCATTTATCACTTGCAATCCAAGTTTCACACAGTATTCAATTAAATAAAGAAATTGATAAATATAGATCTATGATCGATAAAAATCCTGACTTAATGCGAAGAGAAAGACATTTTCATACTGGAGAAACAATTACTGCTGCAGCAAAATATTTGAATACAAGTAAAGATTTAATTGCTTTGACAGAAAGTTCGACAATGGCAATGGCCATTGTTTTAAATGGATTTATTTTTAAAAAAGATGATGAAATAATTACTACTGATAGTGAGCATTATTCGCTAGAAAAATTGTGTGAATATAACGCAGTAAGACAAAATTTAAGTATAAAAAAGTTTGAATTAAGTAAAGTAATAAAAGGAATTAAAAAAGAACAAATAATAAATGGAATTTTAGATAAAATTACAGATAAAACCAAATTAATTGCAATATCATGGGTTAATTCTAAATATGGATTAAAAATGCCAATAAAAGATATTGCAAAAAAATTAAAAAAAATAAATTTCTCTCGCTCTGAAAATGAAAAAATTCTTTTTTGTGTTGATGGTGTTCATGGATTTGGTGTCGAGGCGTTTCAATCAATCCACGAACTTGATGTAGATTATTTTGCTGCAGGTTGCCATAAATGGCTTTTTGGTCCAAGAGGTACCGCTATTCTTTGGGCAAGTGAAAAAGGGTGGAAAAGAATAGAACCTACTATTCCATCTTTTGAGAAAATAGCCTGGGATATTTTTTTATCATGGGAAAATAAAAAGTTTAAAGAAGAAGAATTACTGAAATCAAAATTTTGCACACCAGGAGGGTTTAAAAATTTTGAGTATATTTGGGCTTTGAAATATGCTTTTGAAAATCAAGAAAAAATTGGAAAAATTAATATTTATAAAAAAATAAAATATTTAGCAGATATTTGTAAAAAAGAGTTAATTAAAATTAAAAATTTAGAACTCATAACACCATTAAATAGTGAATTATCCTCTGGTTTTATTTGTTTTAATTTCACTGGGATTGAGCCATCTTCAATTGTGAAAAAAATGTACGATAAAAATATAATTATTGGTCAGTCACCTTATAAAGATACTTGTTTACGAATAACACCTAGTATTTTTAATACTGAAGAGGAAATTATTACAGCTTGTAATTTGCTAAGAATAATAATTAAAGAGATTAGAAATGAAAAAAGATAATTACTATGATATTGCAATTATAGGTGGAGGTGCTCAAGCAACTGCTTTTATTTCAGGAATTTATTCTAATTTTATTAAAAAAAATATCGAAAAAAAAATCAAAATTATAGTTATAGATAGAATAGAAAATTATGGTTGTGGAAAAGTTTACAATCAAGATTATCCATGGCTCTTAATGAATACTCCTAGTACTGATTTATCCATAAATATAAATGATTCTAATGACTTTAAAAAATGGTTGCAAGCTAATTCTAAAACTTTAGAGCTTTCAGAAAAAAATATTGAATATGTTCCACGCAAAATTTTTGGATTTTATTTAAAAGAAAAATTAGAATTCTTTATTGAAGAACTTAAAAAGAAAAATATTGAAATAATAAAAAAAGATTCCCTAGCAAAAAAAATTAATTTAGATAATTATGAAAATAAAGTTACAATAACATTATCAACAAATGAAAAAATTTATTGTAATTTCACAGTTTTAGCCAAAGGGCATGATGATTTAAATGATCCATATAAATTAAAAGGAAAAAAGAATTATATTCACAACCCTTTTCCAGCAATTAAACATCTTGCCAATTTTCCTAAAGATTGTTCAATCGGTATAATAGGGAGTAATTTAACCGCAATTGACATAGCTTTAACATTGGAAAAACTTGGACATAAAAATTTTTATATGTTTTCAAGAACAGGAAAACTTCCTGAAGTAAAGGGGAAATACTTAAAAAGCGAAGAACCAAAATATGCAAATTTAAAAAATATAATTAGATATAAAAATGAAAACCTTACACTAAAAGATCTCTTAAAATTTATAAGAAAAGAAATGTACGGACATAAATTAGACTGGAGGGAAACTCTATTTTCAAAAAGTAAAGCAAATGAGAAAGATTTATTTATTAAAAAAATAAAGTTAGCGAAAGAAGCTCCTACTCCATTTAATGTTATACTTGGGATGATACCTGAATTCGCTAAAACTTGGCGGTTTGTTAAAACTTCTGAGTTTAATAAGTTTATGAATCTCTATTATTCTAAAATTCATCAAAAACATGGTGCTATACCACTAATAAATGCTGAAAAAATTGAAACCATGCTATTAAATAATATACTTCATATAAGAGATAATATTCAACTTATTGAAAAGAAAGAAGATCACTTTTTAATTTATTCAAATAAAGAAGCTATCAAATGTGATTTTGTTATTAATGCCTCAGGCCCTTTAAGAAAAGTATGCCACGAGAATCAAGGACTATTGAAAGAATTATGTGCAAAAAATTATATAAACGAAATTGACATAGGGGGGATTATTACAAATCCAAAAAATGGTAAAATATTAAGTATAAATAAATTGTGTGAGCAAAAAATTTTAGCAATAGGACATAATGCTGAAGGAACGCATCCCTTTATAAATAATTTTGCTTGGATTCTAGAAACAACAAATGAAGTTAGTTTATCGCTGCTGAATGAGGTATTATATGGAAAAGTATAACTCCCAACTCCAGGGTACAATTTGTATTGTAGATGCATATTCAACAGGAAAGAAATTATTACATGAATTTAGTAAATATGGTAAAAAATGTATCCATATAAAAAGTACAGAAAAAGAAGAAGATGATCATAAAAGAACGGAATTTATTGCAGAGTTAACATACACAGGAAATTTATTCTCTTTAAAAGATGAACTAAAAAAATTTAATCCAGAATTTATTATTGCTGGTTCTGAAATGGGTGTAGAACTTGCTGATAAATTAAGTGAAGTATTTAATATTCAAAAATGTAACAACCCTCTTTCAACGGCATTAAGACGCAATAAATACTTTATGCATGAAAAATTAAAAGAAGCAAATTTAAAAGCAATAAAACAATTTAAATCAAAAAATGTTTTAGAAATTATGAATTGGGCAGAGGTAAATAAAAAATGGCCAGTTGTTGTAAAACCACTTAATAGCGCAGCAAGTGATGGTGTAACTATTTGTGGAAATACAAATGAAATTGAACAGGCATTCAGTAGAATTATGTATCAAGAAAATAAATTAGGTATAAAAAATGAAGAAGTATTAATTCAAGAATACGTTGAAGGTACGCAATATTTTGTAAATACTATCAGTTGGAATGGTAAACACTATATTTCAGATATTTGGAAACAAAATAGAAGAAGATTAAAGGATAGAGCATTTTTATTTGAATCCATGTCTTTATGTGACAGTGAAGGGGAATTAGAAAAAGAATTAATTGAATATACAAAAAAAATTCTTGATGCTTTAGAGCTTTCGCATGGCGCTGCTCATAACGAAATTATAATTACAAAAGATGGACCAGTTTTAATTGAATTAAATGCCAGACTAATGGGGGCATCAATTGAGGATGAGGCATTTAAACAAGCATTGGACATGACTCAAGCAGAAATTCTTGCTTTAGCATATTCAAATCATGATTTATTTTTACAAAATTATGCTGATAAAAAATATTTAAAAAAACAGCATTTGCATGAAGTTTCATTTATTTACGAAAAAAATGGGATACTTTTAGATTTTCCTAAAAAGTATAGTATTGAAAGAATGTTTTCCTTTTTTTGTTTTTCTGGATTAAATCAAATTGGTAATGCTGTAAAAAAGACTGAAGATACCTTAGGTCATCCTGGATATGTTTATTTAGTTCATCATGAAGAAGAAATTATTTCTAAAGATACGGAGCAAATTTTAAAATGGCAACGAAATAATGAATTATTTATTATTGAATAAATTATCTTAATTTAAGTTTCCATACATAAAATAAAACTCCATTATGTTGTTCGCCTAAAGAAGCAAGACGGTCTGAATTATATGCAAAAGACATCTTTTGATTTAGAACTACCACAAATATATTATTATTATAAAAGTATTCAGACATTTTCTTTGTATAGTAAGAGGTATCATTAATATTTTTTATTGAAAGTTCATATAATGAATCAAAAGAACTATCTTTAGGACCTTCATTTGCATAATATGCAGTCGTTTTAAAAAATGAGAAATTTTTATTAGGATCATTTGAAGAAAAACCAAATCCTGTCCACCAAAGAACATTGGTATCATTTTCTGAAAATTTAGGATAATTTAAATCTGTATCGTAAAATTTGACTTGAATTCCTACATCTTCAAGCTGCTTTTTTATCTCTTGAATATAAGGAAGCGAATTAATATTCTTAATGTTAGCCCAATATGTATGAACGTGAAATATTTTATTTTTCCAAAGTGAATGTGGTATAGAATTCAAAAGTTGCTTTGCTTTTTCAACATTTTGTTTATTTAATGGTTTTTGAATTCTATATTCTTTTAGTGCACTAAAAGCTGGGATCATTTGATCTTCAGGTATAATTTCTTTGTATAAAGAAGTGTTTGCTATTTTTTCACGGTCCAAAGCAAGAGAAATTGCTTCTCTAAATTTTTTATTTTTTCCTAATTCCGTTCTAAAATTAAAAAGGAATCCACCATTTGAGTAAATATTAGGGAAAATTATTTTTCTGTCAGTACCTGATTTTCCTCTGCCGCTATCTCCTAATAAAATCTTAATATCACCTTCGTCTTTACTACTAAATATAAATCTAATATATTTTGGTATATCTTCTTTACGATTAAATTTTTTTAAAATAAATTCATACTTTTCCCAATTTACATATTCAACTTTATATTTTCCAAAACCAACCGGATATTTTTTCCAATTTGTATAAGATTTATCTAATTCTTCTATAGGTACAATAGGTATTCTTCCTATAGAAACTTTATTCAAGAAAAATTTGTTTCTCCATTTTAATTTAAAAATAATATTGTAATTGTCAACGACTTCTATTCCTTTTACTAGACCAGTTGGATAGTTTATTGAATTAATCTCAGTAAATGGAAGATTATTGGTATTTTTTAGTTCTTCAATGCCTACAATATCATTTAAAAGGGATGTTACTACAGAATTTTTTTTATTTTGTAACAAAGCTCTTAATATTGAAAACTCAACATCATATGCTGTAACTTCTCTTTTGTTCTGAAACAAAACATTCTTCTTTAGAAAAGCTTGACATATATTATCTTCACAGTAGTAACGTTCAATTAGTGAGTTCTGTTTAATTTCATCTGTAGTACTTGCTTCATCCCTTGCAATCAAACAGCCATGAACAGAAGCTGTAAAAGTTTCAATAACATGTGATACCGCCCTTGATGTATCCCACGGAATTTGGGGTATTTCAGAAAGATTAATTGTTATTGTTTCTTCTGCAGGAAATAAAACCTGATAAGAAAATAATTGCTTTACTTTATTAAATATAAAAAAAACAAGAAAAGGGATCAATATTGCTAATGCAAATCTTTTTAAATCAATATTTTTAAATTTCATTGCAAAATTTTCCATATTCAAAATTCTTAATAAATCATTCAAATATTAATTAGTAAAAAAAAAGATCATTGTCTATGCGATAAATAAAATTTTTATCTCAAAACTCCACATTTATTAAATGTAATTTATGCAAAATATTTAAATTATTTCAGAATCAATCGAATATTATTACTATTTTTATAAAAAGTCAAATTATTTTATCTAAGTTTAAAATATTGCAAATTTGAATCATAATTTTTTATTTAAGATTTTATAAATCTTGTAAAGAATCTTCTTGGATGGAGTCTACTATGTAAAAAATAACTTTTTTCTTGCATAATTAATTCATGAGTTATGTAAGCTGACCAAATTCCTGCTGAGAACCCCGTAGCAAGCCAGCCTGTGCTTCCAAGAATTTTTCCTAGTTTACCAAATTCGCCCAATAACGGTAATTCATCACAAGGATAGCAATCAATTATAATCTTTTTTGCAATTAATTTTTTTCTTAAATCTACTCCATTTTCTAAAAAAGGTAAATTAAAATGCATTGTTAAAAATGGTAAAATTACATTAGAATGATAATTTATTATCTTTTCCCAATTCTCGGCAGTTATTTTTTTCTCATCTAATGATATACCCGCACCTGCAGACGGCAGTAAAAATCTCGGACCAGTCAACTTTAAATAAATATTTTGGTCACTTTGAAAAATAGTTCCAGCTAAATGACCATTTGCAGCACGAAAAGAAATTGGATTAGAAAATATTTTTTCTTCAAAATTAAAGCAATATTCTACCAAGCAATCACTCATTGGAACTAAAATTTCTTTGTATTTTTCTAAAAGGCTAGAAATTTTTAATGAATTAGCAAGAATAATAATTTCTGCATTTAATTTTACTTTATTTGCTAAAGTTATTGAACACCCTTCGTTATTCTCAGAAATAGAAGAAACCTTATTTTTTATAAATTTTACTTTTTTGTCTAAAAGATAGTTAATCAAAGATTTTTGAAATTTATTTCCGTCAAGACATTGTAAACTGTTAAATTGTTCTTTAAAAATATTGGGCTCATTTGTTGGATCTAAATTAAAACCTAACTTAACAGCTTCTTCTAATTCTTGAAATTCAAAATTTTGCATTCCAAAACGATAACATGGAATTTGAAGCCAATTTTGATTTTCATCTAAAGTATTTAAAATATTTTGAAAAAAAATATTGGATCCATTAACACAAAATTGTTGTAAATATTTTGCAACCTCATTTCCATGCGCAACATTTGCACGAGTTGGTGGATCATTTAATGAGGGCCAACAAATTTGGAGAGTATCAATAAAAGTATCTAAAGGAACAGTATTTTCTGGATGAATAATTGCAATATTAAAATTCTGTTGACTTAAAAAAAAAGCTGAAAAACAAGCATAAGGACCTGCACCAACAATGACTACGTCATATGACTGAATTTCCATTTTCTTCTCAATATAAGTATGGAGACTTAGTTTTTCTTTTGATACACCAAAGAACACCAATCTCCAAGAATGTAATCATTTAAAAAATTCGTCTGAAATTGTTTCATAAAATTTTTAAAATCATTCATTTCAGAAACTAATATTCCAGAAAGTATGATTATAGCATTTCTATTTGCGTGATCGCAAATAGCTTGCATTATTGTTTGTAATGGCTTACTTTCAATATTGGCTAATACCATCTGAAAATCATTTTTTTCAATTTTTACTAAATGATCAATAATAAATTCTATTTCAGTAACATGATTTACTTTTGCATTCTCAGTTGCAATTTTTAAACAATCAGGATCTAAATCTGTCCCTAACACATATTCAGCTCCTAGCATTTTTGCAGCTATCGCAAGAATTCCACTCCCAGTGCCGACATCAAGAACAGATTTTGGTATTGGATAATTCAACATAGCCGTCATGCATAGTTTCGTTGTCTCATGTTGCCCTGTTCCAAATGCCATACCAGGATCGATAATAATTTTATGCTGTTGGGTAAATTGTTCTACTTTTTCCCAGGGTGGTAAAATCGCTATTTTATCTGCTAGAAGAATGGGTTTAAATGAAGCTTTCCAGCTCTCTCTCCAATTTTGATCTGAGATAGGTTTTATTTGAAAGGTATTAGAGTCAAAGGGAAAATGAATTGACTGGAAAACATACTCAAGAGAGTTTTGAATTGACTGTAAGTATTCAAAATCCTCACTATAGATTAAGGCTGGCGTTCTTTCAGCCAATTCTGAATAAAAATCTGGCCTAGGAAAGTTTGGATTATATTCTGCTGGTATATCACAGTCTATTGAACCTATTACAAAATTTTCAATTCCTAACTGTTGTAGTATAGAGGCAAGTAAATCCTTGTGTTCTTCAGCTATAAATATAGCTAATTCATAACATACAGCATTAGAAATATTCATTTAACCCATTCCTTTCGAAATTTAATAGTTTTAAATCTTAAATAAAAACCAACTATGTCCTGAATTCATTTTGTGGTATAGAATCATAAGTTGGTAGTTTAAGAATCTATTTCAACAAACCCAGCCATACCTTTTTTTTTTGGAGAAAAAAAGTGTTTTTAGTTAAGAATAAGATTAATAAATTTTCAAAAAAACATATAAAACCTCTTAGAATTGTTATTGGAGGGGGTAGTTTAGGACTTTTTTTTTCCCATAGAATATCTATTGAATATCCAAATTCAGATCTCTTTATAATCTCTAAATCAATTCCAGATAAAACTATTCTTATTGAAGATTCTAATAAATGTAAGTCTCAATTTAACTTTAAAAACTTCATAGATTCAAATAAAATAAATAAAATTCAAAAAAAATTTAACCACAAGCTAATAATTTTTTATATCTGTTTACCTCCAGAAGAAGTTAACGCTTCAATTGATTATATAAAACAAATAAATAAATACAATCAGTTTTCAGCAAAAAATGTAATCGTATTTTTTAACAATGGAGTAATTAATTATCATTTATTTTCCAGTAGTTTTTCTAAAAATGAATATTTTATTATTAGAAGTATTGTTATTTCAGGATTTATGAGAATAGAAAATGAAAATAATATTCTTGTTAAAAACACATCTGGGAGAATTTTTTATTACGGATATTACGGAAAAAAAAATAATTTATTAAAAAATATTTTACCAAAAAAATATTTTGAATTTAAATATTCTAAAAGTATTTTTAAATTGGAAAAAGCAAAATTTCTGACTAATTTGTTACTTGGCTTATTTATCAATAAAAGGTTATTAACAAATAAAGAAATTTTTCCTTTAGTAAAACCTGCTACTTTAGATGAAATTTTTTATAATTATAGCATTTTATTTAAAGATAAAAAAATAACTCCACATTTTCTAAAATATTATTTCAACCAAGCTATTAAACAAACAGAAAGCAACATAAATAGCATTTCATATGCTTGGTATCATGGCAATACAAAACCAATTGAATATTTTCTTGCAAAATTACAGGAACTATCTTATTTATCTAATAACTCTAAGGCGAAAAATTTTTTTGAAAAATTGATCTCCCTTAAAAATTCATCTAACTAATTTTAGTTTTGGAAGTAAATTGTATGACTACACTAGAACGATTTAACTTTTTAGCAAGAAAAAATGCTCCTGCAACAAAGGTTTTTATTTTTTTGAATATCAGTATATATATTTTTACTTGCTCACAAAATCCGTTTAATATAGAAAAAATTATTCAAGGACCTGGTTTAATTTCCCTAATAACATTTGGAGCTAAAGAAAATGGTCTTATTGCTCTGGGCGAAATTCACCGTTTTTTTTTCCAATTTTTCTCCATGCAAATTTAATTCACCTTGCTGTAAATATGTTTGGATTTTGGTCCGTTGGTAGAATTTTTGAATATATAGCTGGCTCTAAAAATTTAATTATTTTATATTTTATTGCAGGAATTACCGGAAATATATGCAGTTTTGCTTTTATACCAAGTACATCAGTTGGAGCTTCAAGTAGTTTATTTGGTATACTATTTTGCCTTTACGTTATTCAAAAATACGAAGAAAAAATTTCTGCTCAATTAAAACACCAAAGAACAGGAATGCAACTTGGAAACATTATTCTCATAAATATCATTTTAAATATAGGATTTGGAATTTTTTCTACTATTTTTGATTGGGCTGCACACTTAGGAGGGTCAATTGCAGGAATATTATTTGGCTTTGCTTTAACAACTAAGCACAATTGGAATTTAAAAATTATTCTATCAGAAAAAAACAATTCTATTGTAAAAAAGAAATTTTTTGATAACTATTATATCTACTTTATAGCAATTTTTGTAGTTGATATTTTATTTTTATTATCATTTTTTAATATAAAAAATTACCAAATAGTGTATGGTGAAGCTCTAAAAAAAGCTGCAAAAAATAATACTACTTATCTAAGGTATAGTGATTTATCTCAATATGAGTTTATTTTAGCAATTCAAAATAAAGAAACAAATCCACAAAATATTCTCCAAGATGCCTTATTTCTTCATGACAAGAATATCTTTTTTTCTGCGATTAAAATTTATGAAGTTTTATTACTTATGATTGAAAATAATTTTTATTCACCAAAGTTCAGTAACCCAGAAAATAAAAGATTAATTACAGAATCATTAAATTTAGCAAAATCAAAAAAACCTCTGCCAAAGGAATTAGTTGAAAAAATTAGTAATATTTCCAAAATTACCTCTGATATATGCTCTAAACCAGCTGCTCTTTTTATGACTTTGGGTTACTTTGATATTTCAGGATCACTATATGAATGTGCTCTTGGTTTAGATTTATCTGAGAATACTTTTGCCGTAAAATCAGTTGAATCTTTTTACTTAGCAAACGATAAAAATAAAATAAATGAAATACTTTCTTTAGTTGTTCATATAGAAGATGAAGCAAAAAAGCAGAAGTAAAATTTTACTTCTGCTTAGTCAATTGTAAAAACACTAAATTTGATTACATTATCAGGAAATGTTTATTCTTCCGCGTATAAGTTTTGTGAAAATTTAGTTGCCTTATGGTTTTGCTTTTTTTCATGACTTTTTTTCATTTGCTCTACTGCTTTCTTTGCACATTGATGAATACTATTGTACATGTCAGAAGATTTTACTGTTACATTACCATTAAAACTGCCATCTGACCAAATTAAATGGGAAATTTGTTCTTCTCTTTGGATTGATAAAGTCCATTTAGTAGTAATATTATTTAAAGCAATAGGATGCAATTTATCTTTTGTTTCCACTTCACAAGCATCTTTTAATGCATTAGTTAATTCAAAACCATCTGCTGCAACTTGAATTGACATAGGTACTCCTTTATTCAACGAAGTCTACAGGACATTAACATAAATTGTATTTTAATGCTACTATTTTTAAGTAAAATGGGTGGGTATTTTTTGAGCAATTAATAAAGGAATTTGGCAAGCTTCCTCAATCGCAGCAGTTTTACTACCTAAAAAAAATCTTTTCAATGCACTACCAGCACTTGCTCCTATGATTAGCAAATTTCGATCAGAATTTTTACTAATATAATTCAATATTTCATCGCCAACCCGACCAAAATCCATATAAGTTGTTACATTACTATTTTTAATTTCACTTTTTACTCTTTCATAAACTTGATTTAACTGAATTTGTTTTTGATTTTTTATTTCTTCAATAGTTTCCTTTTGTACTTGAGAAGGGACATAATCAATTGGAAAAATATGTGAAACATTTAAATCAAAATGTAGGTTTAATGTGTCAATAATATGCAGAATTGTTAAATCTGTTTTAAGTTTATCTGTTATTTCAGTAGCATATTTTTCTGCTAAGAAACTATCTTCTGTTAGTGAACTTGCAAACGTTATTATTTTAGGTGTCCAATTTATCCAATTCTCGCCTTCAGGTACAAGCAAAGTCGAGACATGACATTCATCACAAATTTCAATGGCAGGAGCCCCAAATAATATTCTTTCCCAAAAATTGTACTGCTGCTTAACAACAATCACCAAATCGTAATTATAGTGTTTTTCCTCTACAGCATCTATTGTTGCTGTTACCTCATTATCTAGTTTAATTTCAAAAAGAATATTATCTGGTATTGCTAGATTAAATATTTTTCCTAACCCCTTAAAATGATCTATAGTTTCTAATTTTTTTTGTTCTATAAATCTTATATAATCTTCCGTATGTGGGTACTCTGGTTGTGGTTGAATTACATTTTCATCAAAGTAATTATTTGGAACATGTGCATAATATTCACCGCAGCTTAGAACAGTTAATTCTGCTTGAAAAACATTAGCAAATCTTAAAGCTATAACTTCAGCATTTTTTGCGACATCAGATAAATCAGTGACGCATAATATTTTTTTAATCATTTGCATGAAATAATCCCCTTTGATATTTCATTTTCCTTAGAATTTTAATTTATTTGCTTCTTTAACTCTACCACTCGCTAGCAATATTTTCATAAGCATGTTTTTAGCACCAATATCATTTTTATTCTGGGAAAGTAGAAATTTAATTGCCAGTTCAGAAAATTTATATTCTTTTAGTTCAAAATAAATATTGGCTAATAACATAATATTTTCTTTAGTCCTCGCTACTCTAGCAAAAGCAGGCAAAGCTATCGCCAAAGCTTTTTCAGCTTCTTTATTGTTTAGCAATGATTCAATAGCGGCAGCGAGAATACCTGCTTCTTGGTATTGGTAGCTTTTTAAGTAGGCGTTTCTGATTCTCTGCTCTAGGAAAGATTCATTCAAGGGTTTAGGGACATAGTCTGCATATTTTGCTTCTTTAAGAAGTTTTAAGTCAAGATTATCATTAACTTCGCAAACTGCTAAACAAGGCGGTGGGATCTTGAATCTATATCCTGCATTAATAAACCGAGATGGGAAAAAGTGATAATGCTCAAATATAGTGACATCCTCAACAACGAAATGCATTAATTCTCTTTTTTTATATATGATATCAATAGCTTCCGCAACATTTCGAACCTTTGTTATTTCTCGAGCTCCACATCTTTTTAATGCGCCTTCCATCATTTGTGCCATATTTTCTTCGGTAGTTATATATAAAGCGCGCTTAAGAAAATCAGTCTGCACATTAAACCCCTTATATTTATGCGATTATACCAAAAAGGAGAATTTCTTCTAGTTTTAAAATAAAGACACGTTTTTAGGGCATATCCTTATATTTTCTTGACAATTCTCGTAGAAGGTTCTATCAGAGGCAATTACGTCGGAGTTGAACAAAGTTTCACACGATTCTTCACTCGCAACGCACCCTGTGCTTGGTTGGGTTTAAAGCAATTATGCCATAAACATCACACCCTAGCAGCAAGTGCCTCAATACATGGCAAAAGTCATTAAAGGAGTAAATCATGGCTCTTAAATTCAGATTACAAAGACTAGGCAATAAAGGCCGTCCTTTTTACCACGTGGTAGTAACAGACTCTCGTAATGCTCGTAACGGCCGTTTTATTGAGCGAGTAGGCTACTACAACCCTATGCCAGCACAATCTGAAGTAGAACTTAAAACTGACAGATTAGTTCATTGGTATGGTGTAGGTTGCCGTCCAACTGATAGCGTAGCAAATCTTCTTAAAATCAAAAAAGTAGATCTTGCAGCTCTCACTAAAAGATAATTGTTTAAGCCTCTAGGTACCCAATGCGCCTAGTGTGCGTTTCCGGTGTTATTTTGGTTCAGCCAAGTATGTGTAATAACACCTTTTTTTTGCAGCACATACTTATTTCTTTTGGAGTCCATCATGGCAAATCACGTTTCTTCCGAAAAACGCGCTCGTCAAACTGAAGTTCGTCGTTTACGCAACCGTGCTAATATGAGCACTATGAAAACTGCAGTAAAAAAAGTTATTGAAGCTGTCCAAGCAAAAGACTTTTCTCAAATTGATGCTTTATTACGCAATGCTCAATCCGCAATTGCGAAAACTCGTCAAAAAGGTACTATTCATAAGAATAATATGGCTCGTCGTATCAGCCGCCTAAATTCTTTTGTAAATAAAGCTAAAAATGCTAAGTAATTTTTTAGCACAAAAAAAGGCTAGCTTTCCATAAAGCTAGCCTTTTTTTATTTTCAATTTTATAATTGTATTGCACAAAATTCTTTTTTAGACTTTAATCTAAGTTTATTCCAAAGTAACAATGATAATTTAAAATATCTTTATTTAAATGTATTTTGTAAAAATTAATTTTTTGTTATTATTAAAGCTAGTGACAGCAAATAAGGGAATTCTAAATGCCAGTTAAATGTTTTCTTGCTTTCTTTTGCCTTATTTTTATGTCCGCATTTGCACAAAGCAATAAGATAACCTTACTAACTGAAGCTATGGAACCTTTTATTACAGAAAAAAATCAGTTATTAACAGGACCTTTTATAGAAGCGTTTCAAAAAATAGCTAATGATCAAAATATCGAATATGAATTTCAAAAAACTCCAATTCGAAGAGGACTGAAAGATATCGAAAAAATGCCCAATCACTGTGTATTTTCTGCTAACTATTCACCAGAAACTTCAGAAATTCTTTTGTATGTAAGTAAACTAGCTCAGTTAAAAATATGGGCTTACAGTGCAAAAAAAAGTAACATAAATTTGAAAAGTATTCAAAATTTAAAAAAATATAAAGTTGGAGTGATAGATATAGCTGAGGTGAAAGATATTTTATCATTAAATGGAGTACAATATTCTTTAATATTTAAATCAGATTCAGCTATAAAAATGTTGCTATCTAATCGATTTGATATTCTAGTTAGCGATATTAATTTAGATTTATTAAACAAAGACGATACTAAAAAAATCAAACCAAATTTAGAAATACTTACTGTTGAAAAATGGCTAATTTGCAATAACAACCTTAAACAACAATTAATAAAAAAATTGCGTGAAGCATTATCTGAAGCATTATTTTCGACTAAAACTAAGGAAATATGGCAAAAATATAATATGCTAAAGTTCTATACCACAAATCGAAACGAATTTAGTCCTTCAAAATAACACCTGTTTTAGTTTTTAAAACATTTGGCAGATCGCTTTGTTTCATTTTTTTATTCACTGCTTCAAGCGCTAAATCTATGCTTGTTGTAGCTTGTAATGAAGGAAATTGATCTACAGTTGCAAATAGTTCCTTAGATTTAAAATACTGTTTTATGCTTGGAATATTATCATAGCCAACGACTAAAACCTTCTCTTTAAAATTCATTTTTTCTATCGCTTTTATTGCTCCTATAGCCATAGTATCATTCCCACAAAGTATAGCTTTTAAATTATCTATTTCTTGCAAAAATTGAGTCGCAACTTCATACGCCTTAGCTTCTTCCCAATCTGCTGACTTAACTTGTACTACATTAACTTGAGCTTCCCGCATAGCTTCTCTAAAACCTTCACTTCTTGATTTTGCATTTACTGATGAAGAAAGACCTTCTATAATTGCAACTTTATCACCATTTTTAAGCTTTTCTTGAGCTAAAACAGCTCCAACTTCTTTTGCTCCATTAAAATTACTTGGTCCTACGAAAGGAATATTTATTTTATATTTTGCTAAAGCTCTATCATCAATTTTATTATCCATATTGACTATAATTATATTTTGATTAAGAAGTTTTAGAACAGTAGGGACTATTTTAGAAGAATCTACAGGCGCTATCACTAAAGCATCAATTTTTGCTTTAACAAGTTCATTAATTATTTTTAATTGCCCTTCATGATCAGTTTCTGTTTGAACTCCTTTAAAAATAACATCCACTTTTTCTGAATGACTTGTTTTATATAGTTCAACACCATTGCGCATTTCTTTAAAAAATTCATTGTTTAATGATTTAACAACAACTGCTATTTTGGGTTTTTTTGCATAAGATGAAAGACAAAAGAATAATACACTTAGAATATAAAAAGATTTCTTTATTTTTGCAAACATTCCTTTTAACTCCTTCTATTTTATAAATAGATTTTATTATAAAATATATTAAAAAGGTTTAAAAGAATAAAAAAGCAATGTTCTTGACAAAAAAAATAAGAACGAAGTTTAGTTAGTCCTAAACTTCGTTTGGTTATTTAGCCATTTGTTCAACTAAAGTTTTAGCAATAAATGGTGAAGTTGCTGGGTTTTGTCCAGTAATTAAGAAACCATCAGTTACAACTTTTGGTACCCAATTTTTCTCAGAGCGATGATAAATTGCACCTTTCTCTTTTAACGCTGTTTCTAGTTGGAACAATAAATGTCTTGATAAATCAAGCTCATCATCTTCAGAGTTTGAAAATCCTGTTACGTTTAAACCTTTTACCAAAGGTTCACCATTTGGTTTTTTAGCATCACGTAAGATAGCTGGAGCATGGCAAATTAACGCAACAAATCTTTCAGAATATAAAAAGTCTTGAATCATTTGAAGTGCAAAAGAATCATTTGCTAAATCCCAAAGTTGGCCATAGCCACCTGGGAAGAATGCAGCATCAAATGCACGATAATCAATATTCCGCAACACAGAAGTATTCGCTAACGCTCGCATAGCCGCTTCATCTTTAAGAAATTTATGAGTATTTTCAGTCATAAACATTTCTTCGTAACTAAATGGATCTATAGGAGCTTTTCCACCTTTTGGAGAGGCAAGAACTACTTCATGTCCAGCTTGTTTAAAAGTATAGTAAGGTGTTGCTACTTCATCAAACCAGTTACCTGTTTTTTTACCGCTTAAGCCCATATCTTCGTGAGAGGTTAAAACCATTAATATTCTCTTAGTCATGACAAAACTCCAATTACATAAAATTTATTTAAGAAGAAACAGAAACAGATCTGTTTACCATCTACAAACCGACTAGTTGGTTTGTAATATCCACAAAAAAAATTCATTTCACTAAGGAATGAATAGCTGATTGAGCCACTTCTAATAAGGCAGAATCAGAACCAACGCCTCTACCAACAATCATGGCTCCTTCTAATGCAGAAAGTAAATACAAAGCTTGCTTTTTAGAACTAATTTCGCCTTTAAATTCCAAACTTTTTGTACCTTCTTCAAACACTTTAGTTAACCATTGCTGATTAAGTTCAAAAAATTCCCCTACTGCTTTTGTTATTTCAGGAGGAAGAATATCTGCTTCAGCACCTAACATTCCACAAACACAGAGCCTTCTATTCGTCTCAAAAGTTTTACTAAAAAGCTGGATGTATCCATTTAGTTTCTCCAGCGCTGTATGATTACTACGTTCTATTTCACTTAACAGTGATGCAAAACGACTAGTGTATCTTTCAACTACCATGCTAACTAAATTTGCTTTTGTCGCAAAATGATGGTGAATACTTGGTTTCTTTAGTCCTACTTGCCGTGAGATGTCATCGTAAGAAAAACCATTGTATCCATTTTGCTGAATCAATTGTTCAGCGGCATCAATAATGCGATGTGCTATAGGAGATAAATCCTCAAGCCTTTTCATTCAAACTCCTTTGGAGAGAAAACTCTACCGACTAAAAGGTTTGTAAAGCAATTCGAATGTATTGTCAAACAAAAAAAACTAAAAATTCACTTTAAAATTAATATTATGATATTATTGATTTTTATTTAAAAAACTAGGATATTTTGTTTTGAAACTAAATTCCGCTTTCTTTTTCTTTTTAACTCATGAATAATTCATCTGTTACTGCGAATTTTTTCTAAGTTAGCAATAAAAAAGGAGTTTTTGTATGCTAAAAAAAATTGGAATCATTTTTTCTGCTTGCCTATTCACTAGCTCACTTTCCGCATCAGAATTAGAGGAAGTTAATATTTTCTGTAAATCAGAAATTAATCCTTCAGCTTCGTATTATGAAAATAAAAGCATTAAAATTTTAGGAGAAACTAAAACAATTGTTTGTAGTGGAAAAAATATTAAAATTTTCTCTATATCAAAAGATGAAAATCATTTTTTTAGAATATTAGGAAAGCTTACTGAATCATGTCAAAAAGGAATACAATATGATTTAGAAAATTCTGCTTTTTATAATATCCTTCCAGTTAATAATGCTAGTGAAATTCTTTCTAGTTTTGCCATTGAAAATACTTTTAAAAAAGATCAATTTCTTTTCTTTAGTCCTTTAGGCTGCAATTAAATTTTTTTAATTTTATATATTAAATAAATTATATAAAATATATCGTAATTTTTATGAAAATTCTTATATTTAAATTTCTATTCATACTGCTTTTTAAAAAAACTAAACATTATTTATAATTCTTTATTATTTTTCAATGCTAGATTATGAATTAAAGTCATAATGGTAAATTCATTTTTTGACTAAATGAAGGATTATAAATGACCCATATCCCGCAATTAATTATAGATTTAGCAGTTATTCTTGGTGTTGCTGCAGTAGTAACATATGTTTTTCGGAAAATTAATCAGCCAGTAGTATTAGGATACATTGTTGCTGGTATCATAGTAGGCCCATATACACATCCTTTTTTTTCAATAGTAGATGTTAATTCATTAAAAACTTTGGCTGAATTAGGTGTTATTTTTCTTATGTTTGCTTTAGGACTTGAATTTAGTTTTCGGCGTTTAGCAAAAGTCGGTATTTCAGCCGCAGGTACTGCTATCATACAAATTATATTTATGATTTCTATTGGGTTGTTAACAGCCAAACTTCTTGGTTGGTCCAATATGGATTCTATTTTTCTGGGCTGCATGGTTGCAATTTCATCGAC
Source organism: Pigmentibacter sp. JX0631 (assembly GCF_029873255.1). Taxonomy (NCBI): domain Bacteria; kingdom Pseudomonadati; phylum Bdellovibrionota; class Oligoflexia; order Silvanigrellales; family Silvanigrellaceae; genus Pigmentibacter; species Pigmentibacter sp. JX0631. The sequence continues at coordinate 1,100,367 of NZ_CP123622.1, forward strand.
AACGATAATTATCAAAGCTTTTGAAGAACTTGGATTAAAAAATAAAAGATTTGCTGAATTGGTTTTTGGTATATTAATTGTTGAAGATCTTGCTGCAATATTAATGTTAGTTGCACTTACAAATATTTCCATGACTGCTAGTTTTAATGGATTAGAACTTTTAATTGCTAGTGGGAAATTAGCTGTTGTAGTAGGTGCGTGGTTTTTAATTGGCATGTTTTTAGTGCCTCGATTTGTAAAAAAAGTAGGGCAACAAAAAAATAATGAAATGCTAGTTGTTGTTGCAATTGGACTTTGCCTTGGTTTGGTGGCCTTAGCGTCTTATTTTAACTATTCAGTAGCGCTTGGGGCATTTATAATGGGCTCGATTATAGCTGAAAGCCCTGAAGCAAAACATATAGAGCATTTAGTACAGCCACTAAAAGATCTTTTTGGAGCTGTCTTTTTTGTTTCTGTAGGTATGTTGCTCGATCCTAATGCTATAATTAATAATTTTTCTTCAATTTTATTAATTTCTTTTGTTATTATTTTTGGCAAACTTTCTTCTGTAACAGTGGGATCTATTATAACAGGACAAAGAATTCCAGTTGCAGTTCAATCTGGTTTTAGTCTTGCCCAAATTGGTGAGTTTTCATTTATCATAGCAACCTTAGGAACAGCTTTTAAAGTAATCGATTCTAAGCTATATCCAATAATTGTTGCAGCTTCAACTATCACAACTTTTACAACTCCTTATTTAATTAAATATTCTTTAACTTCTGCAAATAAAGTTGAAAATTTAATACCTAAAAAACTTATGCTTTACATTAATAATTATATAAATTGGTTTCAAAAATTTAGTATTGTTGAAGAAAAACAAAAAACAAATAATTTAAAAGTACTAAAATGGGTATTAAATTTAATTGTTGTAATAACAATTTATTCTTTGGTTTCTGTGTTTTTAGAGCCTCAAATAAATGCTTATATAGAGTCAGAAAAACTTGCAAATTTTTTAGCCTGGCTGACTGCATTTGTATTAGGAGCTCCTAGTACTTGGGCTATGCTAAACAGTTTCACGTGTGATACTAAAAATATCCATTCCAAAAGTTCCATGCGAGGAAAAGCAATTATTTTGTTTTTAGTAAGAATAATTACCTTGCTAATAATTGGATTTTTAAGCTTAAATTTTATTCCTTCAATTATTACATTGAGTGTCATAATTGTAATTTCTTTTATATTTCTTAAATTTTTTCGAAGACAAGTATCTGCTTACTACATCTGGTTTGAAGACAAATTTAAATCTAATTTTAATCAAGAATCTAATACCAGTAATTTAGAGCAGGTTAACTCAAGCTTAGCTCCTTGGGATGCGCATTTAATTGAAATATTAATTCCATATAATTCTTTTTTGGCAGGAAAAAAAATATTTGAAACAAACATCCGAGACAAATATGGAGTTAACATAGTTGGTTTACTTAGAAATCAAAATCTGTTTATCTCTCCTCAGCCTAATGAAATTATTTTCCCGCAAGATATTTTACTTTGTTTTGCCACAGATGAAGAAATTGAAAAATTCAAAAAAGATCTCGAAATATCTTCTAATATACAAAATAAAGCCAAAGAAATTTTAGACTATTGCTTACAAAAATTTATTATTAAAAATGACTCTATCATAAACGGAAAATTAATTAAAGATACTAATATTAGTGAAAAATTCCATTGTACTATTGTGGGAATAGAAAGAAATAATACTCGAATTAAAAGCCCTAAAGCAAATTGCGAATTATTTGAACATGATATCCTCTGGATTGTAGGAGAAAACCATATGCTTGAAAAATTAAGAGACACTATTTAATTCATATATAAATGTATAATTTCCTTGATAAATTAAAAATATATGCACAAAATTCAATCATCAACTTTGTAACTTTTTTTAGCAGCCTATTTTTAAAATATTTATTAGTAAAATTTAAAATTAAGTCTTGCTAAATTTTTAAAATTATATTTAGTTATGTTTAATATTATTTTTTATATAATAAACTATAAATAAAGAAACAGAAAGAAATATAGCAGAAAATAAAGAAGTTAGCTCTATAGATAAATATTGAATAATTTTTCCTCCAATAAAAGATCCACCAGCAATACCTATATTAAAAGCAGATATATTACAACCAGATGCAACTTCTTCTGCGCTTATTTTACATAAAGACACTATTTTCATTACTAAAAATTGGAGAATAGGAACAATTGAAAAAGAAAAGAAACCCCAGAAAAACAACAAAATTACTGTAAATAGTTTATTATGTTGTGCAAAATAGAATAAAATAATTACAACAACTAAAGCGATAATATTTAAGTACATAATCTTGTAAATATTGTATTTATCTGATAATTTTCCACCAACTAAATTACCAATAGCCACTGAAATACCATATAATACTAAAATATAAGTAATTACTGACAAATTAAATCCAGTGACTAAATTTAGAATATTTGAAATATAAGTATACGCAATAAAAGGTCCTCCAAAACTAAACACAGTTAATAAAAATGCTGCTATTAATATTTTATTTTTCAGAAATTCAAACTGCTGAGTAAATGAACTGGACTTTGGTTCTTCTAAATTTTTAGGGACATTTTTTAAAATCCCAAAAAATGAAATTATTCCAGCACAGATAATTATCACAAATGTTGTTCTAAAAGAAACATGTTCTGCAAGGAAAGTACCAAAAGGGACACCAACGACTAATGCAACCGTCAAACCACTAAACATGATAGCTATAGCGCTAGCTTGTTTCTCTTTAGGAACTAATTGAATTGCAACTTTAGTAGCTATTGCAAAAAATGTTCCATGCGCAAATCCTGTTAAAATTCTACCAATAATCAATATAAAATACGTGGGAGCAACTGCTGAAATACAATTTCCAATTGTAAATAAACCAACGATTGCAAGCATTAGATTTTTGCGTTTCCAGTTCATAGTTAATGCTGTTAAAAATGGTGCCGCGATCACGACCGCAAGAGCGTACATTGTCACGGCAAGTCCGGACTCAGGAATGGTTATTTTAAAGTATTCAGCAAGCTCTGGAAGCATTCCAATAACGACAAATTCAGTCATACCAATCGCAAATGCAGTAATAGCTAAAGGTAAAAGAGTAAAAATCATAAAAAGTATCCTTTAAATATTTGTGAGTTTTGTATCGGAATACTATTATTTAAGTTTAAGATTAATCATTCTTATTAAAAACAGCTTAAATTTTCAGATTGAGAGAATGTAAGAAGATAAAAAAAGGCTTTATTTAATGGTAATAGCTTTATTATAACTTAACAAATTGCAAATAATATTTTAATTCTTCAACAGATTCTTTAATATCATCTATTGCTCTATGTTTATGTTTTTTATCATACTTTTTATTATGAATACTTTCAAATATAATCTTAAAACTAGAGACATCAAGCATTCTATAATGAAGGACATTTGATAATACTGGCATCCACTGATCAATAAATTTTCTATCCTGTCCAATGGAATTTCCTGCTAGTATAGCTTTTTCGCTAGGGGAATATTTTTTGATAATTTCAAGAAGTTCTTTTTCAACTTCATCTTCTTTTTTTCCATTAGGAACTTTAGCAGTTAAACCACTTTTCCCATGATGCTCAGTACACCAAGCATCCATCCCTTGCAATATACTTTGATCTTGATAAACTATGGCTTCATATTCATGAACAGTATTATAATTAAGATCAGTAACTAACAAAGCTACTTCTAAAATACGCTCTTTCATATGGTCTAATCCAGACATTTCCATGTCTAACCAAAATAAATATTTCATATAATTTCTTTCGCCTTAAGAAAAATATTTAATTTTATCTTAAAGTAACTTTAATGATTCTTCCAACATTTCCAATTCTTTTTGATTATCTAAAAGTTGCTTTTTGGCGCCTTCTAAAATATGCGCAGGAGCACCTTTTACAAAATCGGCATTTCCTAACTTTTTCTCAATTCCTACTAAAGTTGCTGTTACTTTTTCAATTTTCTTTATAAGTCTCTCTTTTTCGGCTTGTCTATCAACTAAACCTTCTAAACTCACAAAAATTTCAGAACCATTTACTAAGCTAGGGGCACAAAATCCCTGTTTAGTTGTTTCAAAATGAAACTGTGCTTTAGCCAAAGCTTCCATTTGTGGGACTAAATTTCCAAATTTAGTCTTTTTATCTTGAAGATAAACTTGAAGATCTGTAGCTGGGTGAATATTAAATTTCCCCCGAATTGCACGAACAGCTACAACAACTGCTTGGACTTCACGCATATGTTTGATTGAGTGTTCATCAATTAATTCTTCTTTTGGCATAGGTAACTTTTCAAAGCCAATAGTTTTACTCTTCTTATCTGGATTTAATTGTTGCCATATTTCTTCAGTAACAAATGGCATAACTGGGTGCATTAGGCGAAGAATTCCATCGAAAAGTTGGAAGGCTAGAGTTAGTGTTTCTTTAGCTAATTTAATATTTGTTTCGTCAGATAATCTTGGTTTTAATAATTCAACAAACCAATCACAGTAAGTCATCCAAATAAATTCATACATTGAACTTGTATATTGAGAAAATTCAAATTTTTCGATAGCTTGATGAACATTTCCAATTAAATCGAAAAACTCACTAGTAATCCATCCCATAATAGTATCGTTTGATCGATTTTGTAATTGATCAAAAGTTATGTTTTCTGGATTAAGTTTAAATTTTTCAGCATTCATTGTTAAGAAACGAGCTGCATTCCAAATCTTATTTGCAAAGTTTTTCCCTAAATCACAGCAATCATCACTCCAAAAAATATCTTGGCCTGTTACTATCTGATTTACTAAGGAAAAACGCATTGCATCAGTACCATATTTGCGCATAACCGCAGAAACATCTGGTGAGTTTCCGAGCGATTTACTCATTTTCCGGCCACGCGAATCGCGAACTATTGGTGTAAAGTAACAAGCTTTGAAAGGAGTTTCCCCAGTAAAATACTCTCCAGCCATTACCATTCGCGCAATCCAAAAGAAAATAATATCTGCCCCCGTGACAATAACATCAGTAGGATAGAAATATTCTAAATCTAATTTTTCTTCTTCAGAAGGATTTGCCCAATTATGCACGCCAAATGGCCACAACCAAGAACTGGCCCATGTATCCAAGGCATCGGGATCTTGTGTTAACGCAGTATGACCGCACTTGTTACACTTTAAAGGAGCTTTTTCTTCACAATGGATGTGTTGACATTGATTACAAGTATACATCGGTAGGCGATGTCCCCACCACAATTGACGAGATATACACCAATCTTGAATATTAGTGAGCCAATATTCCCAAGTTTTTTCTTGATGAGCAGGAATTAATTTTAATCTTCCTGAACGAGTTGCATCTAGAGTTAATTCAGCTAGTTTTTCCATTTTAATATACCATTGCTCACTTAAATAGTATTCAATTGGTACATTACCGCGCTCAGATATTCCAACAACTAATTTATGTGGTAGTATTTTTTCAACAAAACCTTTTGCTTCAAGTTCTGCAATTAATTTTTTTCGTGCTACGAATCTATCCAAACCTTGATATTCCTGAGGAACATTTTCGTTTAATCTTGCATCTGGATGGAAAATATTTAGCAGACCTAATTTATGCCTTTTCCCTACTTCAAAGTCATTCATATCATGGGCTGGGGTAATTTTAACAATTCCCGTTCCGAATTCTTTTTCCACAAAATGATCAGCTACAATCGGTATTTTTCTATTTGTAAGAGGTAAAATTACATTTTTCCCTATCAGATGCATATATCGTTCATCACTTGGATGAACAGCAACAGCTAAGTCCCCAAACATTGTTTCTGGGCGAGTCGTAGCAACAATAACATGCTCATTATTTGAATTTTCAATTGAGTATCTAATGTACCAAAGAGAACCATTTTTTTCTTCAAAATTTACTTCTTCATCAGAAATAACAGATTGGCTCACGGGGCACCAATTCACTAGACGATGACTTTTATAAATAAGGCCATCTTTGTAGAGCTTAACAATAGCCTTTGTCACTGCAGCGGAATATTTTTCATCCATAGTAAAAGTGTTTCTAGACCAATCGCAGCTAATTCCTAATGTTTTAAGATTTTCTTCAATTCTATTGCCATAGTTTTTTTTCCATTCCCAAGCATGTTCTAAGAATTTTTCTCGTCCTAAATCCCGTTTAGAAATGCCTTGATCAGCTAGCATTTTTGTTACTTTAGCTTCGGTTGCGATGCTCGCATGATCTGTTCCAGGAATCCAACAAGCCTCAAGCCCAAGAGCCCTATGCCAACGAATTAGAATATCTTGCAGAGTGAACATCATATGCCCCATTGTGAGATCACCCGTGACATTTGGGGGGGGCATGACTATGGTGTAAGGTTTCTTCTCTGGATTTCTTTTTGCACTATAAAACTGATTTTTATTCCAGAAATTACGCAATTTATCTTCAGTTTGCGCTGGTTCGAAGGCTTTGCTAAAAGCTTCAAATTTAGTCACGGGTAGCTCCTTTAGTTAAAATACACCCATTTTTATTACCACTGAAACAATCTAGGGACAACCTGGAAAATTAATTCCAAAAAGATAGAATATTAATGAAAAAAGTAATTTTAATTTCACTAAATATGAGGGCAAAATGATTAAAGTATTTAAAATCATAGGTATACTTTCATTCTGTGCAATACAGATTACTGCAATGGGACAAGAGCTCGAGAAATTAATTTTTATCCGACATGGTGAAAAACTGAAAAATTCTTCACTAGGCCAACTAAACTGCCAAGGATTGAATAGATCGCTAAAACTTCCGAATGTTTTAATAAATAAATTTGGAAAACCTGATTTTATATTTGCGCCAAATCCAAGCATAGAAATTGGTAAAGATGATGTTAAGCATTCATATGTTCGACCATTAGCAACTATTGAACCAACTGCAATAAAACTTGAAATGCCTATCAATACCCAAATAGGGTATAATGAAGTTAGCAAACTTGTAGAGGAGTTGCTTAAAACTAATTACAAAAAAAACACTATATTTATATCATGGGAACACAAAAAAATAGTAGATATAGTAACTGACATATATTTAAAAGATACAAAAAATAAAAAAGAAGAAATTCCAAAATGGCCCGATGACGATTTTGATTCTATTTACATTTTATCAATATCGGAACAAAACAATAGCTATCAAATAAAATTTAAAAAAGATAGTCAACAACTTAATAATTTAAGCCAACAATGCCCTTAATAATTATTTAATCCATTTCTCAACTACTACTGGTTTCCAATTTATCATAAGAGAAAATAATTTTTCTATGTTACTTTCACAGATTAATAATTTTTCATTTTCTTTTTTTATAAATTCTTCACAAACAGCATGACTAATAAATTTAATTAAATAGTCGTAAAATCCATCAACATTTAGAACAGCACATGGTTTCTGATGGTATAGTAATTGAGCCCAAGTAACTATTTCTAGTAATTCTTCAAACGTTCCAAATCCTCCTGGCAAAGCTATAAAACCGTCGGCTAATTTTGCCATTAATGCTTTACGCTCATGCATTGATTGGACAATATGAAGTTCAGATAAATTTTTATGCGCTATTTCTTTTTTGACTAAATATTCAGGCATCACTCCTATTACTTTTCCACCATTTTGTAATACAGAATTGGCAATAGAACCCATTAAACCGACATTTCCACCGCCATAAATTAAGGTAATGTTATTACTAGCCAAATACTTTCCTAAGGCTACGGCTGTTTTAGTATATATACTTTTCGCTCCATCATTAGAACCACAAAATACACAAATATTTTTCATTACGAGCCTTTATCAAAGTAAAGAAGGTATTAAAAGAAAGAAAAAGAAGATTGCTAATGCAATTCATTTTAAGATATAAAATTATTGGTAGAGTTTTGCAAACTTCTTTCATAAGATTTTAATATCAAAACCCCAAAATCCCCATCCTAATCAAAGGATATTATTAATGAAAATAGTTATTAAAGTTGGTACACAAGCTATTTTAGATAAAGACGGAACCGTCTTAGAAGCGACTATGCATAATTTAGTACAACAAATTGCAAAGTTACAGCAAGATGGAATACAAGTTATTTTAGTGAGTTCTGGAGCAGTGGGTTCAGGAAGAAAAGTTGCAAAAGATATCCTTGAAAAAGAGTATGGTTCAACTACTGCTGAAAAACAGTTACTTGCGAGTTTAGGACAACATGAATTGCTGCATACTTATTCAGTAATGTTTAAAAAATATGCTATATTAGCAGCACAAATCCTATTAACTAAACAAGAATTTAATACCCGCCAACACTATTTAAATATTTCAAGACTTTTAAAAGAAATTACTCAACAAAAAAACATTGTTCCAATTATTAATGAAAATGATAGTGTGGCAATTGAAGAACTTATGTTTACAGATAATGATGAATTATCCGGATTAATTGCCTCCCAATTTAATGCTGATAAACTCATTATTTTAACTAGCGTTAAAGGAGTCTACAATGGGAATCCTGATGATCCTTCTTCACAATTAATATCCGTTATTGATCCTGCAAACAAAGGGTGGCCTGAAGTTTCTACTACTAAATCTAAACATGGTAGAGGCGGGATGATTACTAAATTAGGAATAGCAAAACGGATGTCGGATCTCGGTATCACAACTCATATTTGTAGTATTCAAGAAGATCAGGCTATTTTAAATGTACTAAGCAACAAACAAGTAGGAACAACTATTTTACCTACTAAAAAGAAATCAAATTTAAAAAGATGGATCGCATTTAATACACCGGTTTCTTCTGGAGTCATCTATATAAATGATTGTTTATTTAAAATAATTCAAGATAACCAAAGAATTTTGAGTATTCTTCCTGTTGGAATAGAAAAAGTAACTGGCGAATTTAAAAAAGGTGATTTAATCGAAATTTGTAATTCACTAGGAAAAAAAATAGGCGTAGGTATTGCTAAATACCATTCTGAAAAGTTAAAAGAGTTTATTGGACAAAAAGGAAAACCAGAAATTGTTCATTACGATCAACTTCATTTTAATGTGAGTCAATTTTATGAGTAATTTAAATCAAATTTTTACCGACATGAAAAATTTGGCAAAAAATTTTTCATTAGATGAAAAAAAAATTAATGATATTTTATTAGATATTTCAAATAAATTAATCAATAATAAAGATTTAATTATTACTGAAAACAAAAAAGATCTTGCAAATTTAGACTCACAGAATCCCATGTATGATCGCTTATTACTAAATGAAAAAAGAATTTACGCTCTTGCAAATGACTTAATAAATATTGGAAATTTATCTTCCCCTTTAAAAAAAATACTTGAAGAAAAAACTCTTAAAAATGGTCTTTTACTGCAAAAAGTTACAGTACCAATGGGAGTAGTGAGTGTTATCTTTGAATCTAGACCAAATGTCACTTTAGATGTCTTTTCTTTATGTTTGAAATCAGGGAACTTATGTATTTTAAAAGGTGGAAAAGAAGCTTATCACTCAAATAAAGTTTTAGTAGATATTATTAAAAAATCACTAGAAGAGCTGAAAGTAAATTCTAATATAATTTTTCTATTACCTAATGAAAGAACTGCTGCAGAAGAACTATTTAATGCTACAGGTTTAATCGATGTCTGTATTCCGCGAGGAGGAAAAGGACTAATTGACTATGTTAGAAAAAATTGCAGAATTCCAGTAATAGAAACTGGTGCTGGTATAGTTCACACTTATTTTGATGAAAGCGGAGATCTTTCTAAGGGAACAAATATTATTGATAATGGAAAAACAAGAAGAGTAAGTGTATGTAATGCTCTAGATACATTATTAATTCATAAAAATAGATTGAGTGATTTATTTAATTTGATCGCTCCATTAGCCAACAAAAATGTTACCATATTTGCTGATGAAAAAAGTTATGCATTTTTAACTAACAAATATCCTTCCGAATTATTGAATATAGCAAATGAAGAACATTATGGAATTGAATTTTTAGATTTTAAAATGTCTATAAAAACTGTAGATTCATTGGATAGTGCAATTGCGCATATTCACAAATATACCTCAGGTCATAGTGAAGCTATTATTGCTGAAAACTCTGCGGTAACTGAAGAATTTCTACAAAAGGTTGATGCTGCTGTTGTATATGCAAATGTGCCTACATCTTTTACTGATGGTGGTCAATTTGAAATGGGAGCGGAAATTGGGATAAGTACCCAAAAACTTCATGCACGAGGACCAATGGCTCTCAATGAACTCACAAGTTATAAATGGCTAGTGAGAGGCAATGGTCAAATAAGAACATCTTAATTATAAAGAAAGAATTATATAACTTCTAAATTTCTTTCTTTATTTTACCAAAGAGCTATTCTTTCATTTTCAGATAAAACCATAGGATCTGTTTTTTTACAGGAAAAAGACTGTTCAAATTCTTCAGATAATTTAGCCTGATTATTAACTCTTAATTCAATTGGAGAATGAGGATCTATTTTTAATAAATACTCTTTTTCTTTTGGCTGCATCACTCCACACCATGCCCGACCAAATTGAATAAAAAATTGTTTCTGATGTTCTTTATCTGAATTACTACTTTCAGGGAAAGCCGTATGAAATGCATTTTTAACACCAACAAAATCAGCTATATTTTCTCCCAATGTAAGCTTTCCATCAACACCATCTTTTGCAAAGAGTTTCACAAGTTTTTCTGTTTTTTGACGAAATTTTTCAAGATCATGTTTATCCATCCAAGGATTTACTTTTCCAGTTTCGTCATATTTAGATCCTTGATCATCTATAGAGTGGCCGATTTCATGAGCAACAACCATTCCCATAGAACCTAAATTAACGTAATCTGGTTTAGATGAATCAAAAAATGGTGGTTGTAAAATTCCAATAGGCATAACAAACTGATTTGCAGTAGGCATATAGTAAGCATTGACAGTTAAAGGTGACATTTTCCATTCATTTTTATTAACTGGTAACGTAATATCATCTAATGTTTTTTGAAATTCGCTTTGGGTTAATAATTTCTGATTGTTTATAAATTTTATTGGCGATAGATCAATTTCACGTTCAAAATCCCAATCAATTAGTTTTTTTGGTTTTACTAATTGAAAATGAATTGTTTTAATTTTTTCTTCTGCAATAGTTTTTGCTGATTTTGACAACCAATTATTTTTTTGAATATTTTTTAAAGTGGTATTTTGAATATTTTTAACAAGCTTTTCTACACGCTCTTCAGGAAATTCTTTATAGAAAGTTTGAATAACATTGAAATCTAGAATTCTATCCATTGCATTTACCGTTTCCTTAACACACTCTTTATCTAAGGGCTCATCTATTTCTGAAGAGCCAAAAAATTCATTATTAAATTTTTTAACAGCTTTATAAAAATCTGGTTGTGAATATCTGAAATCTTTAAAACTTAAATAATTCCATAAATAAAGAAATTGTAAATCTTCTAATGAGGCTGTTTTTAATTGTTTGTTAAGTTCTGCAAGAATGTTTCCATAGATAGCATTTATTTTTACAGATTTAGGAATTTTATTAAGCATTACTTCAAAATATAATTCAGGGTAATCTTTAATTAATTTTTCTCTAGACACAGTATTATCTTTTGAAAAAAATTCTCGCATTTCTGCTCTAGTTGGATAAATTTTAGCCATTGATTTATCAAAATTTACAATAAATTTAGCTTTACCTTCCATTTTATTCAAATTGATAGTTTTTGCAAAATTTTGTATTACTTTTTCATATTCTTGCATCAATTTAGCATCAGAATAATATTCTTTTGCACCAAACGGTAAGGCATAATAAAACATTACATCTTTCTGTTTTGAATTTGATCGATTTACAAATTCAAAAATATGCATAAAATTAAAATTGCCAGATATGGAATTCTCAGCAAATTTCTTTAATAATTGTTTTTTATCTTTAATTGAAAAGATTTTTTTTATTTCTGCTAAATATTCTTTTTCTTCATTTAATCTTTCTTTAGTATTCATACAAGAATTGTAGAAATTATGAATCATTTTTTGTTGTTTTGTTAATTCACTTAGTGTGCTTAAATTATTAATATATTGTAATCTTTGATTTTTAATTCTTTCAGCGGAATCATTGAAGCTGTAGATATATCTACTTTTACTTTCAGGTAATTTAAAGTTGGTATTTTCTACTTCACAAACATAAGAATAAAAATCATTACAAGGATTTACACTAGAATTTAATTTGAACTCACGACTTGCCGGAACTTGAAATTCATCGTCTGGTATCGTTTTTATTTTATTTTCATTTGCTAACAAAGGAGAGCTAGAAAATAATGAAAGGACAAGGGAAAGAGTCATTTTTTTAGATAACTGCATTTGTAAACCTTTTTGCTAGTAAAACATTTTTCCAAGAAACATAGTGTTACTAACAAAAAAGTAGATAAAAAACAAATATTAAATTATTCCAATATCTTCTATAGCTATAAAGGACCTATATAAAATAAAATTTTTTTCTTACCAAAGTGTTACCCTTTCAGAATCAGGAAGAGTCATATTTTCTCCTTTTTTACACATAAATGTATCTTCAAATTGTTTTGACAGTTTCATTTGTCCATTAACACGCAAATCAATAGGCGAGTGAGGATCAGTTTTAATCATGAATTCTCTGTATTTTGGCTGAATAACACCGCACCAAGTCTTAGCATATTGAATAAAAAATTCTTTTTGTTCTTGTTTTGTTGAAGAACTTCCATTAAAAAAAGCTGATTGATAAGAATTTTGAAGTCCAACAAAATCAGCAATATTTTCTCCTAATGTTAACTTTCCATCAATTCCTTCATGATCAAAAAGTGTAACTATTTTCTGAGTTTTTAATTTAAAATTATCTAGATCACTATTTGACATCCAAGGACTTAAACGCCCTTTTTCATCATAATTAGACCCTTGATCATCGATAGAATGACCAATTTCATGAGCAACAACCATACCTACTGAGCCCATATTTATAGTATCAGATTTTGATTCATCAAAAAATGGTGGTTGTAATATACCCATTGGCATAACAAACTGGTTTGAAGTTGGATTATAATACGCATTTACTGTTAATGGAGACATATCCCAGCGCAAATCATTAACTGGTTTTAAAATATTTAATAGTAATTTATTAAAATCATTTTCTCTAATAATTTGCTTGTTTTTTTGAAATTGATCTGGATATAAAGACAAAACATCTTTAATATCCCAATCTTTTAGATTTTCAGGTTTTACCACTTGAAATCTAATTTTCTCAATTTTTAAAATTGCTTTTTCTTTGGCTGTAGGGGATAGCCAATTATTATTTTTTATATTATTTAGTGTTGTATGTTGAACTTTTTCAACAATATTTTTTATTCTGTCTGTTGGAAAATTACTGTAGTACTGTTTTACTACTTCATAATCTAAATTTCTTTCCATTGCAGATACGGTTTCTTGAACACATTGTTTTTCGATTGATTCGTCAATCTTAGATATTCCATTATATTTTAGTTTAAATTCTCTATATTTTCCATAATAATTTGGATGAGAATATTTTACTATTATATTATTTGAAAGTGTATTCCACAAAAGTAAAGCTTGTAATTCTTCTAAACTTGCTTTTTGTAACATTGAATTCATTTGACTGTATGATGCAGTTAAAATTAAATTTAAATTAACGTCTGCTGGAATTTTTTGCAGTATTTTATTAAAATTTAATGCTGGGTACTTAAAGAGAAGAAACTTACGTTGAACTGTGTTGTCTTTTGTTTCAAGTTCACGCATTTCTGATTTTGTAGGATACTGACTTGCAATAGCTTTTTCAAAACGCAAGATAAAGTCAGCTTTTGCTTCAGAATTAGTAATATTTAATTCATCAAAAAGAAAAGATATTAAAATTTTGTAATCATTTGTCATGTCATTATTATTGTAATACTCTTTTACTTTAAGAGGCAAATTATATGTAAAAATAATATCTTTTATCTTAGGATTGCTTATATTATCCATTTCTTCTATATTTACTAACGAAGAATTACCTTTTAAAGTATCTTCTGTAAATTTACTTAAAACTGCCTGCCTGTTCATACTAAATATTTCTTGAATAGCTACATTTAGTAAATTAATTTCTTCAGCTTTTCTTGCATCAATATTTGTGCATGAATTGTAAAAGTTTTTTATCATTTTAACCTTATTAGGTAATTCATTATTTACTAATATAGAATTAATGTAACTTAATCTTTTTTTAGTAATTTTCTCAGCTGAATCATTAAAGCTAAAAACGTATCTACTTTTACTTTGAGGAAGTTTAAATTGAGACATTTCATTAGAACAAACAAATTTATAAAAATTGTTGCATGGTAAAATGGATTCGTTTAATTTAAAATCTCTTTTTTCTGGAACTGTAAATTGAGCATCAGGAATTGTTGGATAGTCCTGAGCAAAAATATTAATCGGTAAAAAAAATGGGATAATAAAAATACTCTTAGACATATTAAGTTTTTTTAATTGCATAGAATTACCTTTTCTTAAATTAATTTTGAAAGTAAATTTTCTTCTAATTTTTTTTGAAAGTCAAATATTTTGATTACCTTTAATATTTATTTACAATAAAAATAGTTATTAATTTTAGTATTATTTTTTCTTATTTTAGCTAAATTTTAATAAGCAAGTTGTTTAATATAAAATAACAAAAAAACTGGTAGGCCAAAGAATATTTATGCTTAATTATTCATCATAAAATAAAATTACACTTTGAAAATTTTGGAACTCTTAATAGTAAAACAATTTTTATTGGTTAGCAAAAAAGATGGGAAATACTAAAAATATTAGGAAGAAGAGAAAATCAAGTAACAATTGCTTTGTTAATTTTTAGAAAAATATTTATCATCAGATTACAAACATAATTTCACTTATAATGTATTAAATCAAATATGATATCTTTAAATTAAGAAACAACTTTTTTACTTTATTTTTAATATAAAAAAATTGACTTATTTGATTAAAAAATTTAAAGATATGGAAATTTGGAATATATAGTAATTCCGATATTTTCTTTTTATGTTGAACTTGGAGCAATTTTGAAGTGTTATTCCGTATAACTTTTTATCCATAGAATTATTAAACCATCAATTATCATTTTCTCCAATACTCTCATGCTGCATGATGTTAGTGTACTACTGAAGGAATAAAAATGTTTTTTGAAGCTTTGAAAGATAGTAAACCTACTGCTTTTGGTTATCTTTTACTAGGAGCTGCTTTTGGAGTTTTATTTCAAAGCCTAAATGTCCACTGGATATATGGAGTTTTAATGAGTGCCACTGTATATGCGGGATTTTCTCAATTTATAGCAATTCCAATATTGGCTTCCCACGGTTCTTTATTCAGTATCGCAATTGCAACTTTTATTGTTAATTTAAGACATATTTTTTACGGAATTGCTTTTCTAGATAAATTCAAAGTAAATAAATTTTTAAAAGGCTATCTTATTTTTGGTTTAACAGATGAATGCTTTTCTATTATTAGCTCAAAAAACATGAAGTATAATAGAAAATATGAAGCAACTATTGTAATATTATGTCACATTTATTGGATTATAGGTACTATAATAGGAATATTTTTACATAAAGAAATTTCTGAGTTTGATATAAATTTTTTGTTTTTTTCTCTTGTCGCTCTATTTGCAATTTTAACAGTAGATGCTTATAAAATTAATAAAGATTTTTATTCTATTTCTATTGGTATATTAACATACATTTTTTTTAAATTTATTGGAGTACAAGAGGTTCTCTTCTTTAGCATGCTAAGTAGCTTTTTTATAATTTATTTTTGGACATTTTTTACTGAAAGTAGTGAGGAAAAAAATGTCTCTTGATAAATATCAAGCGTATATTTTAACAGCAATTATTCTAATGAGTTTTGTTACATATTTAACTCGACTAGTTCCATTTATTTTTTTAAAAAATATAAAAAATAGTTTGATTAAACAAACTGGAATACATTTACCAGTTTGTTTTATGGCAATTCTTACAATTCATTCCATTGATGCTTTAAAAGAATTTGATCCTAATTATATTGTAAATGGCTGGATAGCTTGTCTAGCTTCAATTTTTTTCTATTGTACCATCCGCTCAGTTCTTCTTAGTATGATTCTAGGTACCGCAGTTTATTTTTTAGTACTAAACTACATATAAAAATTAATAAACTTATTTATTAAAATTAATGTGCAAATAACTGCTATTTTAATTGTACACACACAAAAAAAACGGGTTCTTAAAAGAACCCGTTTCAAAAAAATTTATTTACTTTTTCTTCTTTGCAACTACAGCAGCTTTTTTAGCTTTTGCAGGAGAACGAGAACCAGTAACTTGTTCTTTTAAGGATTTGGCAGCACGGAAAGCAATTTTCTTAGAAGCAGGAATTTTAATTTCTTCCCCTGTTTGTGGATTGCGACCCATACGTGGAGCACGTTCTTTTACTTGCAAAATACCAATCTTGTCGATGCGAAGTTTTTTGCCAGAAGCAACTTCACTTTCAACAGTATTTAAAAAGTCAGCAATAACTTCCTTAGTGATTTTTTTTGGAAGTTGGTCAAATTTAGCAGCAACATTTGCGATCATTTGACTAGTAGAAACAGTCTCTGGCTTAGCCATAGGGTACGCCTCCTTTATAAGAAAAAAAGAACAAGAGCCAAATGCTTTGCCCATTTTAACTGTCAAAATTGACACGTAATTTTTTTAAAATGGAAGTTCTGCATGCTCCTGTTACTTAAATATAAGGAAATCATTATATAAGTCAATAGCCCACCGAAAAAATTGTAATAAAGCTAGCGTATAATCGGCACTAGGTGACCTCTATTTACAACTCTATTGATGTGAAATTGAAATTGTAGCATAACAATGTTGATTGAAAGGCAATTTGATGCCTGTTTTTTTATCAAAAAGGAGTTCATATGTCACTTATCGACGCTATTCGTGCAAGACAAATTCTTGATTCACGTGGTAATCCTACTGTTGAAGTTGAAGTTTTAACTTCTGAAGGATATATAGGACGCGCTTCTGTACCATCAGGTGCAAGCACAGGAGAATACGAAGCTTGTGAGCTTCGTGATGGTGATAAATCAATTTATCTTGGCAAAAGTGTATTAAAGGCTGTAGAAAATATAGAACAACATATCGCTCCTCTTCTAGAAGGAGTGATGGAAGTTTCTGATCAAGCCGCAATTGATGATTTACTTATTGATGCTGATGGCACTGAAAATAAATCTAAATTTGGGGCTAATGCTATTTTAGCTGTATCTATGGCATGTGCAAAGGCAGCAGCTGAAGAAGCTGGATTACAATTATACCGTTATTTAGGCGGTACTTATGCAAAAACATTACCTGTTCCGTTAATGAATGTGATCAATGGCGGCGCACATGCAGATAACAATATTGATTTCCAAGAATTTATGATCGTTCCACATGGTTTCAATAATTTTTCTGATTCATTAAGAGCTGGCGTGGAAATCTTTCATCATTTGAAAAAAGTTTTGAATGAAAAAAACTTAGCAACTACAGTAGGTGATGAAGGTGGGTTTGCTCCAAATTTGAAAAATAATGAGGAAGCTCTACAATTATTAACTTCTGCTATTGAAAAAGCTGGATATAAAATTGGTTCCCAAGTTAGTTTTGCTTTAGATGTTGCAGCAAGTTCTTTTTTCAAAGACGGCAAATATAACCTTGAAGGCGAAGGTGTTAAAAAAACATCTTTAGAAATGGTCGATTTCTATGAAAAGCTTTGCAATAAATATCCTATCGTAAGTATTGAAGACGGTTTGGATGAAAATGACTGGGAAGGTTGGAAAATATTAACAGACCGTCTTGGCAGTAAAGTTCAATTGGTTGGAGATGACTTATTTGTTACAAACCCTAAATTACTTGCGAAAGGAATAGAGAGAAAAGTTGGAAATTCTATTTTAATTAAGCTAAATCAAATTGGGACTGTAACTGAAACATTAAAAGCAATTGAACTTGCAAAAGTAAATGGCTATACAACAATTATTTCACACCGCAGTGGTGAGACAGAAGATGCTTTCATAGCTGATTTAGCAGTTGCAACTAATTCTGGACAAATTAAAACTGGTAGTGCTTCTCGCACCGACCGAATTGCAAAGTACAACCAACTTATTCGTATAGAAGAAGAACTAGGAACAACCGCACAGTTTGCGTGGCGAATGGGTCGTCGTCCAAACTAATTGTTCCCAAAAATAGAAACGAATATGACAAACTTTCAGAGTATTGAAATAAAGGACTATTCTATTTTAGCAAGCCTTTTTATAGATCTCAGGGGAAAGGGAGTTTCTCTTTCCACTGCAGATCTAGAAATTTTGCACTCATGGGAAAAAGCAAATCTGAAACCAGAATTTATCATGCAAGTAATGTTTGAATATGCATCTGAATGTCGTTCGAGAGCAAAAGATTTTCCTAATAACCTTGCACCAATTTCTCGCCGCTTACATTCAATTTTAGCTAAGTCAGCTGAATCTTAGGAGACAGAGAAATGAATGAAAATAGATCATTTGAAGACATATTTTCGTCGCTACAAAGGCTAGCTGAAATACGTGAACAAGAAGAAGGCATATTCAAAAGAAATTCAAAAACAAAATGCTTTTGTGGACGTAATGACTTAATTTCACAACAAGCAGAAGAATTTATTGATAATGATGAGTT
The DNA here is from genome assembly GCF_029873255.1 of Pigmentibacter sp. JX0631. Classification (NCBI taxonomy): domain Bacteria; kingdom Pseudomonadati; phylum Bdellovibrionota; class Oligoflexia; order Silvanigrellales; family Silvanigrellaceae; genus Pigmentibacter; species Pigmentibacter sp. JX0631. The sequence continues at coordinate 1,119,096 of NZ_CP123622.1, forward strand.
AGAATCAAACCAAACAAAAGAACCAATTTATATTCAAAAAAATGAATTAACTTTTAAATTTGCAGTTTGTCCAGCATGTAATCCTCGCATTGATTGTAAGATGTGTGAAGGAACAGGTCATAGAATTTTAAATAAGGTTCATGTATATGAAGCAGAAGATGGTGAAACTGAAGAACATTTAGTAGAAGAATTATCTCCAAATTCTTGTGCATGTATGCATACAGAACATTTAGTAAACTTATTAAACAATGCTGATATTCCATGCAAATATATGGATGCAGATTTTATAAATATAAAAGATGAACATTTAAATTCAATACAAGAAAAAAAACTTGCAGATAATATTCAAAAGATTCATTCATTTTGTAAACAAATAGCAATTAAAAAATTAGAAAATTACGATAAAAACTTAAAATACTTCGTTACTTTATTTGGTCCTGTTGGGTCTGGCAAAACTTTATTAGCAATATCAGCATTAAAAATGCTCATTATTGAATTTGGTTTTAGTGGAAAATTTGTTGATTTTCAATTTTTATTAAATCAACTAAAAGCAGAATATGAACAAAATAAATCTGGTGAAGTTCTTCTAAATAAATTAAGAAATATTGATATTTTAGTAATTGATGAACTGGGAAAAGGGCGAAATGAGAATGAATGGCAATTGGAAAAATTAGATGATCTCATTAACTCTAGATACAATGCAAGAAAAGTAACTATTTTAACAACTAATTATTTACCTCCATTATATAAATATGATGAAAAGGATATACCAAGAAACCCAAATCGTGAAATATCCAATTACTGGGGACAAGAAATAAATAATGGAAAAAATCAAAATATCCCAATTCACGAAAGTTTTTGGAATCAATCGTTACTAGAGCGTTTAGGAGCCAGAATGTACGAAAGAATTTATGAGGTTTCTGAATTTATAGATTTTACTGGCCTACCAAGTTTTAGAAAACATATTGGAAAAAGTTTTTTAAATATTTATTCTTCCAATCACTCATAAAAATTTTAATTATAAATAAAAATCAACTCCAGCTTGTGTTGTTAGTAACTCATTTGTTTTTGTACCATTTGAATAAGTTTTTATTTTCCAGTCATAATAGCCATAGCTCATACTAATAAATAAATATTTTTTTGTTTTAAGTTGCTCATCAAATGAGTATTTTAAAATAGGTGTTACTACAAACGAATTGGCATCATTAGCAAGTAATTTTTTCGTAACATAATTAAAATTGAGATCTAAGCCCAGTTGAATATTTCTTGTTAAATAAACTACAGGCTGAACCCCTACACTTACTCTATTTGTTGTTCTAGAATAGCTCTTTCCATCAGATTGTAAAGATTTTCTATCATCACTAATATGTAAAACAGGTAAATTTGAAGCATATACATTGTTTAAAAGAATAATGCTTGTTAAAAGACCACCATATTTATCAAATAAAAACTGCGAGGAATCAGCTATACCTATAGTATTTTGCGGATAATTAGGAGGAACTCTACCTTCGCCATAAAAAGCGTTATTTACGGATGTGTTTGTTGGTTTTGCTTCTTTATCTGCAGGCAATGAGGAAAACCAGATAGTAGTAGTTCCTTTTAATCCATCCGATAGAGGTCTATCAAAGATACCACCAAGAATAAAAGAAGAAGTTAATCTTACTTTATCTTTTTGAACATTTTCAGAAGCATCTTTGCCATAACTATTATATGCACGCATAGATAAAATAGGTTGAAACATTTTTCCTTCAGATAATAAAAATTTACCTGACATAAATAAAGTAGCAACATAATCATCATTTTCATAAAGAATATTATTGCCATTTTGATCAATTAAGGGGTTTCCATTTTTATCTTTTGCTGTTGTATAGACAGATTCTTTATTTAAGGCTAATGAAACTTGAAAGACATCTGTTTCTATTCCAAAACCATTCAGTTCCAATTGATTAAATGGATTTGTTTCTTGAAATAAATAGATTTCTTCGAACTCAAATGTTCTTCTACCAAACCAAACGGAATAACCATGACTTCCAAATGGGATATTTAAATAAAGATCCCTAAGCTGAACAACTTTTTCAGAGTACGTTTTTGGGAACAAATCTAAATGATATTTTTTCTGCCAAGCGTAATACACAGAACTTACTAATGAAAATGTATCAGATTTTTCTATTCCAAGTTTTAGCGAAATGTAGTCAGTACTATAGGCGGCTGCACTGGTGGCTTGATTTTCTAAATTTTGATTAGGAATATCATTACTTTGAAAAGTTTCTCCAGCTGTATTAAAATTACCACGAAATGAACCACTTGCAGACAAAACCCAGTCGTCTAAAAATTTATACTTTTCTTCAGCACTTACATTTTGATGAAAACTCATTAAAAAGCTAACCAAAAGAAAATACTTTCTTTTATTCATATACTTCAATAAAGAAGTATTATTACAACATCTTATATAAAACAAATTGATTTATCCTACAAAAAATTATGATATAACTCAAAATACTCAAGCAAGTCGCCCTTGACCGAGCAAGATTAGATAATATGTTTATACAGATATTATCTTCAACCAAGCAAGGTTGGCATATTTTTGAAAGGTTATTTAAATGATTGCAAAAATTCAAGAAATCATCGAACAACAAATTAGACCTGCTCTACAATCAGACGGAGGAGATATCGAGTTGATTGATGTTGAAGACGGAATTGTAAAAGTTCGTCTTGTAGGTGCTTGTTCTCATTGCCCTTCTAGCGCTATGACATTATACCAAGGTGTGGAAAAAATGTTGATGGATAAAGTGCCAGAAGTAAAAGGCATAGAACAGGTTTGGTAAGATGGAAAATACACAAAATTTAATAACGTTCCATTCTGTGAAAGAATTGAGTTCAAGGGTAACTAAAGAAATTTATGATCTTTTGGGTTCTTTTCCTTGGCAGGAGCGAATTATCTCAGTTGAAAAAAAAGATTCAAAAACATTGATTCGCTTTTATTCTGACGGATTAAATCTAGCGAGCAAAGCACTCATTGAACAATTTTTAAAAGAACAATTAAGCTCTTTTCAGGAAGAATTCGCTGTTTACTTTGAACGAAAAGAAAAAACAACAGCTAGTCCCAATTCAGCTCCAAAATCTGCATCCCAAGAAAAGCCTCAAGTCGAAGATTCTGCAAAAAAAACTTCTTCCGGTAAAAAGCCAATCGCTGGTGTTAAACGCATAATTGCTGTTGCCAGTGGTAAAGGTGGTGTTGGAAAAAGTACCGTAAGCGTAAATTTAGCCATAGCTTTACACAATCAAGGTTATAAAGTTGGTATTCTTGATGCTGATATATATGGCCCAAGCGTACCTACTATGCTTAATCTCCATCAAGATCCTTTAGTGAATGAGCACAACAAAATTATTCCTCCTGAAGCTCACGGCCTAAAGGTAATGTCTTTTGGTTTTTTTGCACCTGAAGAAACTGCTGTTATTTGGCGTGGACCAATGATTATGAAGGCTCTTCAGCAATTCTTCTGGGATGTTGATTGGGGTTCTCTCGATTTTCTAATTATAGATCTTCCACCAGGAACTGGGGATGCACAATTAACTTTAGTTCAAAGTATTCCCATTACTGGATCCGTTATTGTAACAACTCCACAAAACGTTGCTTTGCTTGATGCCGTAAAAGGTATCGCAATGTTCAGAAAAACAGAAGTGCCTATCCTAGGCGTTGTTGAAAATATGTCTACTTTTACTTGTCCTGCTTGTGGTAGTGAATCACATATTTTTGGAACTGGTGGCGCTGAACGCGTTGCCAATAAATTTGAGGTAGAATTACTAGGCCATGTACCATTGTTGCCAGAAGTCAGAGCTGCTGGCGATGAAGGAGAGCCATTAACAACTCAGCCAAATCACCCTATTCGAATTCGTTTTGCTGAAATAGCAGAAAAAGTTGTTAAAAATGCTATACAGATGGAAAATAAGTAATTAAGGGAAATTTTCAAATTTCACACATCCGCGTTTATTTAACATACTATCTACTGTTTTCCTGACTTGTCTAAATGTAACTTTAGCGTTACCTATGTCACAGACTAATCTTGAACTTGTTTGAGGTGGTGGATATGCTGTTAAAGTTACAATAACTTCCCCTCTTTTTGAAATATTATCTCCACTTGAAATTTTTTGATCAACTATTTTTTGAAAATAACTATTTAAATAATTAACCTTTTCAACCGCTCCCATATTTTGAATTGTTGCAACTAAATTTTTTGATTTTGTATCATCATCGGTATTATTGGCTACTTGATTTTCTTTATTCTGCAGGATTAATTTTGTATCCAGCGCTCCAGATATATAACTAATTTTGTCTAAACTTAGAGACTCTGAGTGAACCACTTCAAAGATTCTAGATCGAATATGATCCATTATTAGGGTAGGAGGCGCGATCATTTTATTAGTTAACACAACAAAGACATGTCTTTTTGTAGCATCAACCCATTTTCCCTCATTAATATATGATTGAGCTATAACAATTGCTGTTTCTTTAGATTTCAAATACTTGTTAATATATTTAAATTTCCCTACAAGAAAAAAGTCTTTCGCACCTACCCTACCAGGTTGAAGGTTGCCATCTTTCGTTGTAAAGGCATCTCCTGCTTGAAAAATTGTAGAATTTGAACTCTGTTCATATGCAGGATAACCGCAATTTAGAGGCCCCTTCATCCCACATTCAAAGGAATCATCAGCGTGAGCTGAAAAGGAAATAGCGAACAAGAAAATATAAATTTGTTTAAGATAAAACATTTATTGTCCTTTCTTAGCACAAGATATTCTGATTGATCGTACCCTCATTTTGGCAATTGATAGTTTATTTTTTGACATATTACATAGTAAAATGGAGATCTTTTACTCCAACCTAACAATAAGTTTCTTCTTTTGATTGTTGACTAAATGCATTCAGCATAATATTACGATTGCCATTCATGGTTCAATGCTATGCTTTTAAGAAGTGAATTTTGATTAACTCGCTCGAGAGGTCTTCATAACTGATTGATTTGTAATGTTTTTTTGCTGCTTCAATTGGTATGAAAGAATAGACTCAAATAGCTTTTTAGAAAGACTAGGGCTCTCAAATTCTACACCAACACACCATTCTCCAGATTCAGAACTCGTCCAAGCAACTTTTCCTGTCAAAGATTGCAACCTATCCTCAATATTCTGTTGGTTTACCACTTTTGCTTTTGTATTTTCGCTTAAAGTTGCCAAAGCTGGAACCTTTTCCTCTTCAGCTTTTTTAGCAATAGAGTTCCCTTTAGTTGATGTAGACTTTTTCTTGTTATTTCCAATCTCACTCTCCTTTTTCTTCCCATTTTCTATTTGATTAGAAATCATCTTTGTTATTTCAAGAATTTTCCCATTTTCAATATCATTTGTAGAAGGTAATTTTAAAATAACAGAGCTTCCTGATGAGATAAATTCCATACTAGCGAGCAATTGATTCCAGTCAGTTAAACCAATTTTACTGTTTTTACTGGGTTTTAATTTTACTCCACTGAGTGAACAGTCCTCTATAATTCCACAAAAGTATAAGGGGATGGATTTTATTATTTCTTTTTTTGCAGCTACTTTTTTTGGTGTTTTTAATTCTTTCTTTGTTTTTATTTTTGTCTTTTCTAAGCTTTTTGAGTTTTTAGCTGGAATAGGAGACAACTTTTGCTGATATGCCACAAGACTCTCATTTTCTAAAATAATTTCAGCTATTGCTGGTAAATTACAAGTAATCCTTTTCTGGGCACGAATTTTTCCATCACAAAAACGCTGTGCAACAGCTATTACTACGTCAGGATTAACTGGTTTTTTTAACCAACTTTGACAATCAGGATATTGTTTTAAAGTGGTTTCAATATTTTGCACTACTTCAGTTGTATCAAAAGCTGTAATGAGAACGGGTATGCTATATTGTTTTTTTAATTTAGCTGCAGTTTGCGCACCGTTCGCATCCGGTAAATCATAGTCAATGATAAATGCATCAATGTTGTCGTTTATTTTTGCCAATTCTATTGCTTCAGAAGAGTTTCTTGCTACGATAACCTGAACCCCTGGATAGTGATCTTTAAAAACTTCACTCGTCATTACCAAACTGGCTTTGCTGGCATCGGCTATTAATATTTTTTTCACTCTAACACTCCCCTTGGCTTTCTTAAAAGCATTTAATAGCTACTAAAAATGACATTCTTTAAATAGTAATATGCAACTCTAGGACACAGAGAGGAAAGAATCGAACCGCATAAATATGTGACGAAATAGGAAAAATGATTGCAACAAATCAATTCATAAATAGCTAAATGGGAAAATTGATTACAAATGATCAATTCATAAATATCCAAATTTTTATGGAGACTGGTATAAAATTAGCCAAAGGTACAGGCAGATAAAGAAGACAAAGGCTATGCCTTTGACGAGGCGAGAAGGAATGGCTCCCCAGGGGTGGATTGAACACCCGACCAAGTGATTAACAGTCACTTGCTCTACCACTGAGCTACTGAGGAACTTCTTCGTGAAGTGTGTCTACATAATCAATGCAAAGAGGTCAAGTCGATTTGAAAAAAATTTTAAGATTTTTTTCATTCTTTCTTTTTTGCTCACAATAGAGCAAAAATAGCACTATTTCTAAGGAATGAGGCCCTCAACTCCAAGAATATCGCTCTTTTCCCAAGCAAACTCCCACTTGTGAACCCGTTGTTGACCGGAAACAAGAGGACGTAAGATATCCAATCTTTTCAACCGTCTGTGAAAATTACCTGGATCTATTTCTTGACTTGAAAGCATGCCTACTAACAAGCGTAAATCCTGAATAGAAAACACTTGAGAGAGTAGCTCAAAGGTAAAAGTTGTATTTTTTACCCACAAAGGAACTTGGTTTAGACATTCTCGCAAGAAAAGTCTGCTATCAGGAGCTAAAATGGAGTCTTGTGAGAATAAGTTTTCAGCATCAAGCCACATTCCCTTCGCATGCGCAGAGAACTCTTGCGGCAAGGCAATAGCGCGGACAATAGCTATGCTTTGGACTTGTTCGAATAAAAGATCACGGTCGTAAACGTCTACAATACGGTCTTTACAACGTGCTGAATTAAACCAAGTTTCAAGCTCTGCAAGATGTGACCCTGCAAGAAGATCACTTAAAATTCGACGAGTGCCACCATGCAAATGCATATCTTGTCTAAGAACAATACTTGGAAAAGTCTGTCTCTCGCTGTTTTGATCTTTTGTTACCAATACGCGTAGACTACCATTTACGGCAGCAATCGGAATCAAAAAAAGTTCTGTTTTCAAGAAAGGTTACTCCATCTGTTTTTTCACTGATGCATTTGAAGGATCACCAACTGAATAAAGCTGGGCAAGTAGAGAGAGCCACCCTGCATCTACGATATAAACGATAGGTGAGTCTGATCGTTTTAAATACACATTTTTTTCATTTTTTGGAACCCTATTTCCAACAATTATTTTTATTGGTTGAAGTTTTTCTGCTGTTCCAAACTCAAAAGAAAAAACTTTAAGAGGTTTTGTCATCCCAAACTGCACTAAATCAGTCTCAGAAGGGTTTAAAATAAGATCATCTGCAGTCATAAACTCCCAGTTAGAAAAGAAAGAAAAGGCATCTTGATTGGGAGTCTCAGATACAGCTGGCTGTTGATTGGGAGAAGTTATTTTGTACCAATTATTATCTTTTTTAACAAATGCTAAAGTGTTCGCAAGATTAATTTTATTTATTTTCTCAAGTGCGACATTTAACATAACTAGTCTATTTTTGAACATTTTCTCAAGCGGAACAAGGTCAGGCCAGAGATCTAAATTTAATTTTGCAATAGAACCATCTTTGACATAAGTATAAATACCTTCTTTGGTAATACTTAAATCAAATGTATCAATTGCCTTTCCTGCAGAGTCTTTAAAAGAAATATGCGCTACTGGATTTTTTAAGTTGAATTTTTCAAGCAAACTTTCATTGATTTCAGACTTCTCATATATTTTTTTAGCTAGAAGGCCTTGGAATCTCATCAAATAATCTGAGACAAAACCACTGTCAGCTGGCCATTTACTTGGTTTGAGCACTTCCCAATTATTATTGCTTTTTCCGACTAAAATTACTTTCCCATTATTGGTAATTTCAAAAGAATGGACATCGTCTTTAGTAAATGTACTGACCCGCTTACTTCTAAAATCTTCTAATTTTTTATTCATTATAGTTTCAGAAAAAGCATGATCGATCACTAAAAGTTTTGTCTTGTTCGGATTCATAGCGTAAACAGAAGCTGGAGAAATACTACCGGAAACTTTCCCACCTATTTCAAGCGGACTTCCAACGAAAAGCTTGGCTTCCTGATTCTTTTTTAACTCCACAGAAATTGTTAATTTAGGAGTTTCTAAACCAAATTGTGCTAATTGTTTTTTATCTCCAGTAAGCATATTCTCTGTGTTTACCAATTCTTGCTGAATCCCTAATTGCTGAATAGAAGCTAAAATATTATTAACGGCATCTTGATCTGCTGACAATTGAAGAGGAGTAACAAGACGCCAAGGCTTATCATTTGCATCACGAACAAAAGTAAAATTTCCAGCACTATTTTGAATTGAAAATTTTAAGATATCTTTTGTTTGAAAAAAAAGAGCAAAAGAAGCTTCCTTAGCTTTTTCTTCTTTCTTCTCTGTGTAATACCCTTCACCATAATAAACACCAACTAATGCAGCTATTGCAATTACTCCTAGGCCAACTGTAGTAGAAAATTTCATGCAGATCTCCTTCTCATCCAAATGAAAAAGCCTGCCAACGCCGTTGAAATAGGTAACACACCAGAAAATAAGATTAGCCACAATGCAGGATTTCTTGACAAGTTAAACTGTTTTGGCGTGAAATCTTTTGTAGGAATGGAAACAAGTTCTTGGTCTTGATAAAGATGAGCTATTGTTAAAGGTAACATTTCTTCACTTATTGGGACTGATTTTGAGAATGGACTAACTATACCAAATCCATAAACAACTACTTCTGATTTATCTTTTGCTGCATCTGCTGGTTTAGCAATTGATTTATCTGAAGAAAAATTAGATGCACCAGAAATGTCTACGCTAACAGCCAATGGCCAAGCTTTATTAGGATCAAAATTATTATCGGGGATAAGCTGAAATGGAGAATTTAAATCTATTTTATTTCTTGCCTCAGCAGTTATAGTAATTGGAGCAGCGTTATAAGCAGAAGTTAGAACAATTGAATGGGTTTTTATATTTGAGTTTCCACTTTCATTTAAAATTGTTATAGGCCGAGCTCCATCAATCGGCATCACTCCTTGAGCACCAAATGATTGAGTAATTACTTTTGTAATTGGTGATTCTGTACTAAAATTACTCGCTATAACTGGAGGGCGTGATAAGTTTTGTTTCATTATTTGTTGCCCAATAGGCGTATTAGTATTTAAAGTTAATAATATTGGATCTAACTTTAAATTTAATTTTGCGTATAATTTTTCAAGCCCTTGCTCACGATAAGGATTGACAATTAATACTAAACGTCCGCCTTGTGCAATAAAGTTTTCTAAAAGATTTTCAACCTGCTCAGAATAAGTTATATTGTTATCACCTGCAACCAATACTCTTGCTTCTTTAGGTAAGTTACCCTGTTTAATATTCCATTCTTTAACATCATAAGCTCTAGAGCGCAGAGACATAACTATATCGGAATAATTTTTTTCTGCATTTCCTTCAGAACTGATAGATGGTTCTCCATGTCCAGTTAAAAAGTAAACAACTTTTTTATATTTAATTAAATTAATTATCCCATTTGTTAATTTACTTTCAGTAATTTGCCCCTCAACTTCGCTCTTATTATTATCGGTTAGCAACATCAAACGAGAATAACCAGAAGGCTGTAATTTTTGTATAATAGCTTTATCTGATAAACTTAGCGCTCCCATATACATTAAATTTTTTGATCGACGCATATATAAATTTAATAAGTCAGTACTATTATCACAATAATTATCCGTTGGATTTGATGCTGGAATACAATAAATTTGCACAGGTTTACTTAATGAATCTAATAATTTTTCAGACTCATCACTCAATGAGTTTATTTTATTATTAGTCAAATCAAATGTTTTGGAAAATGTTGTTTTATTTAGTATAACTGCAACTAAAATGATAATTGCAACTGCTATAAGACTAGTAACTGCTGCCTGTGCAAAAAACTTGGGGGCATAAGCTTCATGTTCTTTATTTTTTTCACCAATTGGTGAAACAATGTAAATTATTATTGCCACAGAAATGGAAACTAAAATAATAGGTAATGGTTTAGAAATAAAATATAAATATTGCCACATCAAAACGACTATAAGAGCAACAAACAACGCACCAATTGAAAATTCTAGTTTATGCTTTTTCATTTTTTATAATCTCCACTTTTTACTTTCCATTACAAAACGACATAGAACTAAGAAAACAAAAATGATAGCTAAATAAGTTGCTAGAGACCCTGTTTTTATCAAGCCTCTAGTAAAATCTGAACTAAGCTCTAATAAATTAACATTTTTTCTATACCAATCTGGTACGCCTGTAATAAAGCCTGAAAGAATAAAAATTAAGATAAAAAAAGTAGAACCAAGATAACTAATAACAGGATTTTTTGTTAATGCGCTAATAAATAATCCTATGGAGACTATGGCAGCTGAATTTAATACTAAACCAAGCCAACCAGTAAATAAAACCTTCAGATCAGGTTGAGTAAATATAAATGAATAAAGTGGATAAATTAACATTAAAGTAATTAATACACCAAAATAAAACATAATTCCTAAAAATTTACCTAAAACAATTTCCCAAGTAGAGATTGGAGCAGCTGAGTGCAAGCGATAGGTACCACTCCCTAAATCTTCACTGATTGCGCGCATAGTGAATGCTGGAATTATAAATATATTGATATAATTTAAAAAACCTAGAACTTGTCCAAAAATATCGGCGACAGGATCTATTGATTGTCCACGGATAAGAAGCATATTAACTACAATGAAAAAAACAATTCCTGAAATTACAAAAATGATACAGGCAGCGATCCAGCCTAGGGGTGTTCCAAAAAATCCTTTAAAATCTCTTTCAGCAATTGATAATGTTGCGCTCATAAAAGTTCTCCTGAAGGTAAAATTTGAACTTGATGATGTCCTGGTTGTGAACGAATCACTTCAAAAAATAATTCTTCTAATCCTTCTTTTTTCTCTTCTATTCCAATTAAGGGGAAATTTTGTTGAACAATTTGCTCCGTTACGTTTGCAATACTTTCGTTATTTCTATCAGCCCAAAATTCATTTCCAAATTCTACTAAAATAGAATTTAGTTTTTGTGTCATTGGTTTTGCTGACTTCACATAGTTACGTTGTTGGAACCAATGCAAAGCATTTTCCGCTTTTGATGCAAAAGTATATAAATAGTAAGAAGGTTTTGTTGAATCATTTTGAATTGAAGTTTTTGCTGCTATATGACCTTGATTGATAATAATAACTTCATCACATGTTGCTTGAACTTCAGATAAAATATGGGAACTTAAAATAACTGTCCGCTCTTTTGCTAATTTTTTAATTAATTTTCGAATATGTAAAATTTGATTTGGATCTAAACCTTCCGTTGGCTCATCTAAAATTAAAACATTTGGTCTATGAACTAAAGCTGAACACAAAGCAACTCTTTGTCTGTAACCTTTAGAAAGATTCCCGATTATTCTATTTGCTACATCACTAACATCACATTCTTCGATAACCCTATCTACTTCACTTTTTCTAATTTTTGAATTTATCCCCCTGATCTTCGCAACATATGTTACAAAATCTTTCACTTTCATATCTTTATATAAAGGGGGATTATCAGGTAAATAGCCAACTTGTTCCTTTACTTCTTTAGATTGAGTAACAACATTGAAACCACAAATCTTAACTTCACCTGCACTTGGCCCTAATAAACCCGCAAGAATATCCATAGTTGTTGATTTACCTGAACCATTTGGCCCTAAAAACCCACAAATTCTTCCAGTTCCCACTGAAAAATTTAAATTATGTAAAACCTTTCGCTCGCCAAAAAGCTTTACCAAATTATTCACTTCGATCATTTTGACCTCCTCAAAAAAGCCCTAATTTTCGATCCAAAATATTATTTATATACGGCAAAAACGTACCGTCAAATTGCCAATATATTAATGTCTAAGCAGAATATAAGCAAATTCAAGAGAAGCAACACCTCCTCCGATTAAAAAATTGCAAAAGGGATAGAAAAGTAAGAAAGGTCTTATGCCATGCGGAAAAGGAAATTTGGAGATCAAACCTTTGCCAAAAAGGTTGCTGAACTCAATAGGAAAGCAATGGCACAAGAACATATTGTTAATTTAGAAGCCTATCGCGCGGCTTCAAGAAAACCCGAAGCAAAAACAATCTTGGTTGTCGACGATGAACCTGTCATGCGTAACGCTATTAAAAGAATATTTGAAAAAGACAATTATCGCGTATTGCTCGCAAAAGACGCAATGGAACTTTCAAAGATAATTGAAGACACGAAGCTCGATCTGATTCTTTTAGACATTCAACTCCCCTGGGTTGACGGATATGAACTTTGTGCTTTACTTAAATCACATCCCCTCCTTAAAAATTTGCCAGTCGCATTCGTTTCAGGCAATAAAACAGAAGAGGATATCCGCAAAGGTTTTGATGCAGGGTGTGATGAATATATTACAAAACCTTTTGAAGTTGAAGCAATACAAAAAATGGTGAGTCAATTACTTCTGAAGTCGAGTTAGAGAAACATGGAACAAAAAAAATGTATTGTATTAAAATTTGGGGGGGCTTCCGTAAGTTCCCCCGAAGCATTTGCTTCTATCGCTGAAATAATTTTGCAACGGAGATCGCTATATCAGCAAGTTGTCGTCGTAGTTAGCGCTATGGGTGACACAACTGATGATCTTATTGCATTGGCACATAAAGTAAATCCTAATCCACCGAGAAGAGAGCTCGACATGCTCGTTTCTGTTGGAGAAAGAATAAGCATCGCACTATTAGCAATGGCTCTTGCTGCTAAAAATACAGAAGCAATTAGTTTTACTGGTAGCCAATCAGGTATTTTAACAACAAACGATCATGCTAATGCTAAAATTATTTTAGTAAAACCACAGAGATTGTTACCTCAATTAGATAATGGAAAAATCGTAATTGTTGCTGGATTTCAAGGAATGAGTCAAAGCGGTGATATCACAACATTAGGACGTGGAGGTTCTGATACTACCGCTGTAGCTTTAGCCATTGCATTGCAAGCAGAAAAAGTTGAATTTTATAAAGATGTAAATGGTATCTATGACAAAGACCCAAAAAAATTTACTGATGCTAAACTAATAAATCAATTAAGTTACAAACAAGCTTATACAATCATGGAACAAGGTGCGCAGGTTTTACATGCAAGATGTGTTCGACTTGCAGAAAAAAACTCTCTTCCACTGAAAGTATTGCCTTTTAACAACTTTTTAGATGAAAAACTTGGCACAACGATTCAAGACACTGTAAAGTTAAAGAACACTATTTCATATGAAGACTGAAATTTTTAAATTCGGAGTTTCTAATGAAAAATATCGTTGTAGTAGGAGCATCTGGACTTGTAGGGAGCAATGTACTTGCATTGCTAAAAAATACCCCTGATGTTACCGTTACTTGTTTAGTTAGACATCCTAATAAAATTGAAACTACAGAAAATATAAAAGAAATTGTTTTTGATTTTGAAAAAGAAGAAGAATATAAAAAAATTGGCACTGATATTCCATGTCACATCTTTTTTTGTTGCATTGGCACAACGTTAAGAAAAGCAAGATCTTTAGAAAGTTTTCATCGGGTAGATAGAGATTATCCCATAAAATTCGTTGAAATTATAAAGAAAAATACCCCCAACTCTTTATTTGTATTTATTTCAAGCATAGGCGTTTCAAATCCTCGAGGTTATTATTTGTCTGCAAAATGTGAAGTAGAAAAAGCAATTACAAAAAGTTTGTTACATTATATCATTGTAAGACCAAGTGTTTTGCTTGGCAAAAGAGATGAATTTAGACTAGCAGAAACTGTTGGTGGATTTTTCCTTTCTAAAATAGAAAAGTTGACTAAAAAATTCAATATTGATGACGCATTATCTTTTAGCAAATATGCCCCTATAGAAGCTTCTACAGTTGCAAAAGCCATGGTTCATCATGCTTTAAATTTTGATAAATCTATCCCTGGAATGGTTTTAGAAGGGGATAGTTTAAATCATTTTTAGACGATTTTTATTGTTTATATAGACATTCCTCTCTTCCAAAAAATTAATATAAGAAAAAAAATTTTGCATTTCCTCTTTCTATCGAAAATCATGAAAAAACTTTCTTTTTGCAAAAAATTTGCTTTAATTCTTTATCAAGATATAAAAATTATTTATGAATAGTTTTATTTTTCGCAATCTCCCAGTTCCTAAAAATTGTAAAAAATTAAATTGCATTTATCTATAATTCCATATTTTTAAAGAAATATTTTTTTTGTAAAAATATTTCGAAGAAATATGTTGCTATTAAATTAGTCATAAATAAATCTACTCAGGATATTGTTCTATCAATTTTTTTTATGTACTCTCACTTGAGAGCCACTGAAGAGGGCTATACAACACATCTACCAATATTTAAGTTTAGCTATAGCTAAACTTGGAAAGACTTAATTTTTCATGAACTCTTTGCGATTGATCGCTAAAAGCAACACACTCTTCTCCGCTCATAAAATAAAATTATTTAAAATAATTTTACTTACCTTTTTTTATTTTATACTAAACACTAATCACCCTTGCTATAAGTTAAATCAACAAACATTTTTGCTTGAATCGAATATGCCAAAAAGCACACATTCTAGCAAAAAAATAATGCTTGAAAATGAAAATTCAAATTATTTTCCTATATGTAACACTTGCTTTGACAGCGATCAATGCTGCAAAAGCTCTATGAATAAAAGCGTTCAACATACATTTTTAAATTTAAATACATTCCAAATAATTTTGCACTTTGATAGAAAAATTAAATTTATAACGTATCACAACGATATTTTTAGACCCCCCATTTCTTAATCCGACTTTTTTTAAGTAATCTACATTTTAAATATTTAACTTCATCTTTAAAAGGATTAGGAAATGAAAAATCTTTATCAAAATGTTATGGAATCAGTTGGAAATGTTCCCACTGTACGCTTAAATAATATGCATGAAACTTGTAAATTTCATAATTTATATCTCAAGCTTGAATCATGTAATCCTGGTGGAAGCATTAAAGAAAAAAATGCTGTTTACTTAATAGAGCAAGCAGAAAAAAAAGGTTTACTAAAAAAAGGTGGGGTTATTGTCGAATCTAGTTCAGGGAATTTTGGAATTGGTCTTGCTATAGTTGGGGCTGCAAAGAATTATAAAGTTTTTATTGTGGTTGATGCAAAAACCCCATCAGCAACAAGGAAAATGCTTGAAGCTTATGGAGCTACTTTAATTGATGTGCCTTTATCAGAAGCCGATGCAAATGGTTCTATGCAAGTTGCGAGAATGAAAAAAGCAGAAGAAATTGCTAATTCAACAACTGGAGCTTGGTATCCATGCCAGCATAAAAACACAGAAAATCCTACCGCACATAGTATTTATACTGCACAAGAAATTATCAATAATTTTTCAGGAGCTCCTGATGCTATAGTCATTGGTTTAAGTACTTCTGGACAACTTACAGGAATTGGATCTTATTTTAAAAAATTTTATCCAAATACAAAAATTATAGCCGTAGATGTCGCTGGCTCAAGCATTCTTGGCACGCCACCACACCCTTATAAAATGACAGGTTTAGGTCTTTCATTTACTCCACCACAATTCAATGAAAATTTAATTGATATTGCATACAGCATTAATGACAATTTAGCTTTTTCTGTTTGTCATGCACTTGCAAAAAAAGAAGGATTGCTGTTAGGAGGTTCCACAGGAGCGATAGTTGCTGCAGGCTTGTCTTATGCATTAGGTGTAAAAAAAGAACAATCCATTTTAATGATCAATCCAGATAGAGGCGATCGTTATTTAGATACTATTTATAATAAACAATGGATTGAAAAACAAAAAATAGTTCTAAATAGTGAAGAATCTTTACAAAAAGAAATTTTAAATTTAAAGCCAATTGAAAAATTTTATTACAAAAAACAGGGTAAATTATTATGAAAAACACCTTTTTAAATAAAATGCTAACATTATGGAAAGAGTTTTTACCTCTTTCTATTAGTGATGTGACGATGGCAATGGGTGATCCCATGGTAAATTCTGCTTTAGCACATTTACCACGATCACAAGAAAATTTTGCGGCATTAGGATTTATTAAATCACTTGTCGTGTTCTTTGAAAGCCCTATTATTTCCATGCTCCACGCTTCTAATGCTTTATCTAATAAAAAAGAATCGGGTGCAGCTCTCTGGAGATTTTTATTAATTTGTTGCGCTGTACTAACAATTTGTTTAATTATTTTAGTCATTCCTTCCGTTTTTTATTGGGTGACTGAAAATTTATTTGGAATTTCAACAGAAGTATCTTCTCTCGCACACAAAATGCTGATGTGTTTATTATTATGGCCAGCATCTATTGCTGTTAGAAGATATTTTCAAGGGATTTTAATTATAAATGGTAAACAAAAAACTCTAGCACATGCAGGATTCCTTCGCTTCTTTGTTTTACTTTTTTGTATTTTTTTAGGATATTTCTTAAATATAAATAGTGGATTTTTAGCAGGTGGATCGATGATGATCGGCGTTTTATCTGAAACTATTTTTGTTATTTTAGCTGCTAGAAAATATAAAAATTCTTATTCAGAGAAAAATTTACAAAAAGAAACCAAGTTTTCTACTCCTAAAAATGTAAAAGATATTTGGTTGTTTTATTGGCCACTAGCTCATTCCATGGTTCTTGTTTGGGGAGGAAGGGCTCTGTTAATTTTATTTTTAGCTCGTGCTGTTGATAATTCTTTAGCTTTAGCAATTTGGCCTATAACTTGGGCCTTAATTCTTGTTTTTGGAAATACTACCAGAATGGTTCAACAGGTTATAATTAGAAATAAAGAAAAGTTTCATCCATCTGATTTTCTAGTTTTTGCACTAAGCGTTGGGACAATTTTATCAATATTTATTTTAATTTTAGCATTAACATCAATTGGAAATAATATACTTTTATTATTCATAGGAAATAATGAAAGTATATTATATGGTGTAAAGAAAATATTGCTGATTTGTTTTTCTGT
Organism: Pigmentibacter sp. JX0631; assembly: GCF_029873255.1. Lineage (NCBI taxonomy): Bacteria > Pseudomonadati > Bdellovibrionota > Oligoflexia > Silvanigrellales > Silvanigrellaceae > Pigmentibacter > Pigmentibacter sp. JX0631. The sequence goes on from NZ_CP123622.1 coordinate 1,136,392, forward strand.
TCCTTTATTTATCGCAATGCAAAATGTGTTGCAAGGACTTTTAATTGGAGTGGGAAAAACAAAAGAAATCAATTTTGCAACTTTATCAGGTACTATTGTTCTACTGTTTTTTTCCTTTATTGGTATTTATTTTAAATATCCAGGCGCTATCGTAGCAGCTTATGCAATGATGATTTCTTTTATTTTTGAAATTTGTATACTAAGCGCTAAAGTTCCTTGGAATCATTATATAACTCAATATTCAAAACAAAAATTAATTTAGAAGGTCAAAAAATAATGAAATATACAGCAATAGCACCTGGTACTTGTGGTGAACTTCTTCAAGGATATATTGACGATAAAGATTTTTTAATCAATAGCCCAATTCCTTATTTTGCAAAAGCAAGTGTTAGTTTTAATAGTAATTCCAATAAAACTGAATTCTTAGATGAGTCAAAATACTCAAAGATTAATAAAATTATTGAAAAATTATTTTCACATTTTAAAATCAGGAAAAATATTTCTTTAAATTTAGAGATAGAGTCTAAAATTCCCCGAGGAAAAGGGCTTGCATCTAGCACCGCAGAATTAACAGCTGTGCTTTTAGCTATTAGTAAAGCATTTAATAAAAGACTTACTGATAATGAAATTAATAATTTACTAATTTCTGTTGATAAGTCTTCAGATGGAGTATTTTTATCTGGAATATCTTATATAAATCATCTTAAAGGACATATATATAAAAAATTTAATTATATACCATCATTATCTTTTATTATAGTTGATTCTGGAGGTGAAGTTTCAACACAAAAATTTGATAGAAATTTAGCACGAAGCGTTTCACTTAAAAATGAAAATTCTTTAAGATCTGCTTTAAAAATGTTGAAAGAAGGTTTTTTATCAAAAAATAATAAATTGATAGCGGAAGCTGCAACTATAAGCGCTAGAATAAACCAAAACGTTTTATTTAAAGATCCTCTTGAAACACTTGTAAATGGAACAAAAGAATATGGCAGTCTTGGTGTTAATTGTGCACATACCGGAACTGTTTTAGGAGTTATGTTTGATCATAAAACAACTGATCAAAACCGTTTGCTTGATCGAGTTCATTCCTTAATTTATCCACTCCCAATTTTAGGAGTTTACCCGCTTATATCTGGTTCTCGTATAATAAAAAATTAAGCCAAAAAAGATCTTAAATAAAATCATTTAAGATCTTTCGTTCTATTAGAATGAAAAAAACATTAATTAACTTTTGTAGATACTTTTTGTCTACTATACCAATTTTCAGAATATTTTTTGGCTAAGTTAGCATCATCAATAACTAAAACATTTTCAGCATTTTTTTGTTGTGCAGCTTTAGTAAAATTAAAACTTCCTGTAATAATTGTGAAGTTATCAATTATCATAACTTTATTATGTGCAATAGCTACTTTATCATCTTTCCAAGTTTGTATTTCTTGATTTACTAAAAATTTTGCAGAGGAATATTTCTGAGAAAATTGTGACTTATCAAGAATAATCATAACTTCAACTCCTCTTTTCTTTGCATCTATAATAGCTTTAGCGATAGGTGCACTTGTAAAAGAATAAGCTTGAATAAGTAAAGTTTTTTTTGCTTTTGCAATATTTTTTGTAATTAATTCTGTACAATTTTCTCCAGGGGTAAAACAAATTTCATAATTAGAATTATTAAAGCTTCCTGCAAAAATTTTAGGTGCACTTAGTAAAAGCATGAATAAAATTAAAATATTTTTTGTGACTGACATTGTTACTCCAATGTAAATATAATTTTTCCTGACTTAGAATTTTTAACTAAAATCCAGGCGATGTTACCTAATAACAGTTACTCTTCAAAGTTAACATTAAACTATATATTTTAATCAATTATTTCAATATGTTAAAAAACAAGACTTGACTCATCACTTATATCCATACAAAGATATACCCTCTTAGATTTTTACTCTAAGTTCTGTGTGGTTAATAAAAATTAATTCAATAATTTTGGTGATTTATGAGAAGATTTAGCGTGGGTTTTTATTCTCTTCTTTTTTCGTTAAGTTTAAACAACAAAGCTTATTCGAATATAGGAAATAAAAAAGAAATATTAAGTAAGGTTAAAAATTTTACACAAATTATTGAAAAAGAAAAAAAAGATCAACAAGGATTTGTTCTTGCAATTTTGTACAAAGATCAAATCATTTACAAATCAATATATGGGTATAAAAAAGGCAAACAATACCCTATAACTGCAAAAACTTTATTTCCACTTGCCTCGGTATCAAAACCAATTACAGCAACAGCTTTAGCATTAATGGCGCAACAAGGTAAAATAAATTTAAATGAACCTTTTGAGTTACCTTACCTTAAAAATCCTATTCAATTTTCTAATATCTTAAGTCATACCACTGGCTATCAGTTTTCAGGAGATAGAGAAATTGAGCGCGGATTTAGTCGTGACAAACTTTTAAATACACTTAAAAATCATCCAGTAGATTGCGAACCTTTTAATTGCTATCGCTACAGTAATGCTACTTTTAGTTTAGTAGAAGAAGCACTTAATTTACATGATCTAAACTATAATGAAGTTATGAAAAATTTAAATCAATCTCTGCAAACCAAAGAAATTAAATTATTAGTTAATAAAACTAATCAGGATCTAGCTTATCCCCACTTAAAGCAAAAAGTGAAAGGAAAAACCGTTTTTAAACAGTTACCTTTTCCGCCATATTATCCAAAAACAGTTCCTGCTTCTGCGGGTGTATTTGCATCTCTAAATGGCATGGTGGAATTCTATAAATTAGCTTTTGGATATAAGCCTAATATTTTATCACCTAGAATAGCAAAAAGTATGTTTACTCCAGTAATAGTCAATAGTGATGCTAAAAAGTGGAATGTTCAATGGCCAGCAAAAAAAGAAAATATCGAATCATCATATGCTTTAGGTTGGCGAATATTAAATATTAAAACTAACCCTGATAATACTCTTGTTTATCATCCAGGATATATAAATGGTATAACTTCATTTATTGGGTATATTCCATCTAAAGAAGTAGGAATAATTATTTTGACCAATCAAGGTTCAAAATTTGCTTCAAAAAATGGTATTGCTTTTTGGAGCCAAATAATTAAAAATAATAAAAAAATAGTCAAGTTATAGAATTTTATTTCTATATTTTGCAGAATTTAATATTTAAAATTTGCAAAAAATTAATTACACTCAGTCTTTAAATAAAAATAAGTTTTTGATAAAATATCCTGCAAAATTTCTTTTTTTGTATTAAACCCAGAAAATAAGTACACAACATTTCCTAAACACCTAGCATCTATATTATTTTCTTTTAGTTTTTCTATTAAGGTTTTAGAGCGTGTTGATGTGTAATCAGAATGCTGATCTTGCAATTCAAAAACTAAGACGGTACCTAGTACAAAAACTTTATCAATATTTGGCAATTCAGAAAATTGCTCAATTAATTCATAATTCCAAGGTATTTCTAAACAATTATTATCATTACAAAAGTGAAGAGAATTAAAAGTTTCTTCAATAGCTTCAGTAGCAACTAAACAACCAATAGGGTGCGCGGTATATGAATGTCCATGCAGCAATGCAGTTGATAGATTATCTCCTAAAAAGCTTTCGTAACATTCTTCAGTAGTTAATGTTACGGATAAAGGAAGCAAACCTCCTGTTAACAGTTTTGCATAACACGCAATGTCAGGCTTTTCATCCATTAAATGCGCAGCAGACATTTTTCCTAGTCGCCAAAATCCAGTAAAAACCTCATCAAATATAACAGGAATTTTTCTTTTCTTACATTCTTGGATCAATAATTTTTGAAATAATGGATCAATTAATTTCATTCCTCCAGCACCTTGTAATATCGGTTCTATAAGGAGAGTTCCTACCGTAAATGAAGAATCTTCTAAAACATACATTTGAGAATCAATATATTTTTGATAAATTTCTTTTAATAATTTATTTTCTCTGTTTTTATCAAAAATTTCATTTATATTATTTATATCTAACTGAATTAAATTTTCATCATTAAAATCATCTGGCAAAGAAACATAATATTTTTTATTTTTCATAAAGACTGATGGATATGATAGCCAATAACCTTTAGGCTCATACCAGTAATCATTAAATTTAAATGAATTTGGATTCGTTGCATTCATTGTTGCATGGGTATCACCATGATAAGTATCTTTTAAACCAAGCACCAAAATGTTTTTTATTTTTTCATTTTGATTTGGAAGACCAAACTTTTTTCTAAATGCAATTTTTATAGCAACTTCTACTGCAGTAGAACCATTATCAGAAAAGAAAACTCTTTTTGCCCAGCCTTTCCCAACAGTATTCATTAATTTTTGAGTTAATTTTACTGCTGGCTCATGAATATTTCCTGGGAACATTACATGCCCATACCTTGCGGCAGCCATCGCAGCTGCGTGAGCCAATCGCGAAGAAGCATGCCCAATACCTTGTGTCCACCAGCTGGCATTTGCGTCATAATTATTGTGAGTTAAAATATTTTGATCTCTCAACTTATTTAAATTAACATAAGTTATATTATCTTTATAAGCACTATCTATTACTTTAGGCTCAATGTTCAATCCATGTTGAGTAAACGGCCACCAAATATTCTCTTTTGCAGTTTCAATATAGTCTTCAATAACTTCAATTTTTGTAACATGATAACTGGTTAAATGCTGAAATACATTTGAAAATATCTCATCATTCATTTTAAACCAATTTTCAAGTTCTTTTTTCCCAACTTTTTCTGATTTTGTTTCTTTATTTTCGGTAAGATTTTTAAATGAGAAAACAGGAAACTTATTTTTATACTGCCTTTTTAAAAAAAGTGCATTTTCATCTTTGCCTTCAAATAATAACACACATGCAATTTCGTAACCTTTTGTTTCAAGCAGCGCAATCGAACTAATTGTACATGAAATACCACCTAATCTGCTGTCAGCAACAAAAATAATAGGCAATCTTAATTTTCTGTAAACATCACATTGCAATTGGCCTTGTATTGTTGGTGAAGCAACGCCACCAGCTCCTTCAATTAAAATAAATTGCGCTTCATTATTAATGAGTTCTTCTTCTAATATATTTAACATTTTTTCATCAAGTAGAAACTGTTCAGAAGGATCGTTACTTTTTTCAATAATAGCTCTATGCGGCGATACTGGATTTGAAAGAGAAAATATTGTTTTTGTTGAAACTAAATCAGAAGGATTATTAATTTTAATAAAAGAAGAATCAGAATCTAACGGAAAACCAGTTTGAATTGGCTTTATATAAAGTAACCGAAGCGCATTCTTTACAGCAGACATAGTAATGCCACAGGAAAAAATAGTTTTGCCAACATCTGTATTTGCTGCCATTACATAATAAGCTGGAAATTTTGTTAACATATTTTAGTTCCTATATTTAACCAATTATTTTTTTAAAAATTCAACCAACATATCAATGTCATTTCTTGAATGACTGGATTTTAAAATAACTCTAAAGCGGGAAGTTCCTTTAGGAACTGTAGGAGGTCGCAAAGCTTTTAAAATTAAACCGTTTTCAATAAAATATTTTTCTTTTTGTTTTATTTCCCAATGATATTTATAAACAAGTGGAAATATATTTGACCTTTGTTTACTAAAATCAAATATGTCAAAGTTAAACTCAGATTCATTTTCTGAAAATTCAGCCAATCTATCTCTCAAATAAGAAATATTTTCATGTAGTTTAGTAATTAAATTTAAACCTTCTGAAGAGTAAATAATTTCTAATGATTTTTGTACAGCTCCGGTTACAAAAGGTGAAACTGCAGTTGAATTAATTAACAATTTAGATTTTTGAATGATTCTTTCTTTTAATTGATAATGATCTGTTGCCAGAAAACCACCAGCAACACCAATTGCTTTCCCACAGCCAGACATGGAAGCAAGAATATAAGGTTTTAAAAAGGAATACGCTTGTAACCAAGTTCTACTCTTTCCATAAGTACCAACAGTATGCGTTTCATCAATGATAATTAATAAATTATATTTCTCACACAATTGCAGTAAAGCCTGCGGATCAGAAAAGTCACCATCAACAGAATATAACGATTCAATAACAACAATTTTTACCGGTGCTACAGAATGCAAAAGTTTATGTTCTAAATGCATATAGTCATTATGCCTAAAAAAGTCACTATACACATTTGCATTTTTTAAACCATAAAATAAACTTGCATGGCAACGATGATCGATAAAGTAATGAATATTTTGTTTTTCTTGTTCTTCCCACTGAAACAAAGAAAGAGCATCAAATAACGCTGCATTAGCAACAAATCCACTTGGAAAGAAAATTGAATAACGAAACTCAGTTTTTTCCGAAAAATAATTTTCTAGCAATGAAATATTTTGGTCGAGTTCCAATACTAATCTAGAACTACCAGAACCCGCACCATTTTTTAGGGCACTTCTATGCCCAGCATCGATAATACTCTTGTTATTTCTTAGATCTAAATAATCATTGGATGAAAAATCAATAAAGTTTTTATTATTTTTTACTAATTGCTGAAAGGAATTTATCTCACGATAATTACCTTCTGCTATTATTTTTTTTAGTGATTTTTCCCATACTTCACTTAGATAATTAAAGGACATTTACCATTTCTTTATTACTAACTGTTAGCGGTTTTGTCATATCATCAATCAACTGATTATCAAACGTATAACCAGGTAAAGGAGAAGTAAGTAGAACTTCACCAGAAAAAATAGAATTTGCTCCGGCAGTTAAACATAAGATTTGAGCTTCTCTGCTCATATCCATTCTTCCTGCTGATAAACGAATACGAGATTTAGGGAGTAGAAGACGAGCAACGGCAATAGTTCTTACAAAATGTAAAATATCAATATCTTCCATTTTTTCCAAAGGGGTTCCATCAAATTTTACTAAAAAGTTAATCGGAACACTTTCTGGTTGTGGGGTCATGGTCGCTAAAAATGCAATCAGTTTCATTCTATCTGAAGCGGATTCACCCATCCCCAAAATACCGCCACAGCAAATATTGATATTTTGATTTCTAACATTTCTTAAGGTTTTTACTCTATCTTTAAATTTTCTAGTGGTAATTACTTTTGAATAATAATCTTTAGAAGTATCTACATTATGATTGTAATAATCTAAGCCAGCTTGTTTTAGTTTACTGGCTTGCTCTTCATCTAACAGTCCAAGAGTAACACATGATTCCATACCAAGAGCTTTTACTTGTCGTATGGCCTCTAATACACGATCAAATTGTTCGCCACGTGGTGGTTTACGCCATGCTGCCCCCATACAAAAACGCTGAGCTCCGTTTTCTTTGGCAGCTTTTGCCTTTTCTACAATATCTTCTACTTCCATCAAGGGATGTTTTTTTATGTCCGTTTCATAGCGTGCGCTTTGGGGACAATAGGAACAATCTTCAGGACACGAACCAGTTTTAATTGAAAGAAGGGCACTTCTTTGGATATCGGCTTGGGGCCAATTTTCCTTATGAACAACAGCTGCTTCTTGTATTAATTGCAAAAAAGGCATGTGGTAAAAATTCATAGCTTTTTGATAAATTTCTTCATCGTAATCTTCTGAAATTCCACAATCAATATTTTCTGTTTGACAGGATGCTGATAGGGGTTGGTTTTCAAAAGATTCGGATATCTGTTGCATTCACTTCTCCTCAAATTTATCACTCATAAAAGAACCAATAAGTCTTACAATTATTGATAATTTATGTAAAGTGCATCCAGATTAGGAAATCTTTTTTTTTAAGATATTTTCTACCTCATAGGCTAAGAATTTATCAAAGGACATTTATTTAAAGGGAAGCAATGACAGTACGAATAGAAAACATAACTATTTTTGCAGAAATTGTTAGCAGCTTTTGTCATTTACCTGCTTTGTTGCAGTCAAATGAATCCATTGCACAAGAGTTTCAATCAACTGGTAAAACAGTTTCCGATGTTGCAAATTCTATTCAAAAACATACGGGTATAACCCAAAGGCGACATGCTTTGCCTAATCAAGCAAGCAGTGATCTGGTCGTTCAAGCAATTTTACATTCTTCCATAAATTTGGAAGACATTTCTTCTGTAGTCATTGCAACAACCTCAGGCGATTGTCCCTCACCTGCTACAGCTCATTTTGTCCATGCAGGGTTAAATCTCGCCCCAAATGTCCATTGTTTTGATATTGCTAGTTCATGTAGCAGTTTTCTTTCCGCTTTAAGAAGTTCTTTAGGCATCATCCAAACTACTTCGCAAAATGTTTTACTTGCAGCGAGTGAAGTAAAAAACAAAGGTTTACCACAAAATGACTTAAGAACCCGCTCTTTGTTTGGAGATGGAGCGGCTGGAATCATTTTAAGACAAAATTTCCAAAAGAAAAATAATGATTTTTTTTGTTTTGTATTTCAAGAAACAAATTCAAAAATTATTCACAACATTGAAATTCCTGTAGGTGGATCGCGACAACCAACGACGAATGAAAATATTCATAAAAATAAATTGTTTTTAAATCAACCAAAGGAAACTTTTTCAATTATTGTTAAATCACTTATTAAAGCTATAGAATATTGCTGGCAAAAAAGACTCCAATTATTATCAGAATGGAATGAAAATAAACCAGAATTAATTGCCTGTACTATTTATATACATCAAGCAAATAAAAATATTCTTAAAGAAGTTAAGCAAAAAATAAATTCTCATTTATCTGAAAAAATCCCTATTCTAATGGCTGATATTGGCAATACCGTTTGTGCTTCTTTACCTATTTTACGTTCTAGAGTGCTTTTTATAAAAAACATTCTTATACATGAAAAAAAATTCATTTCTAAAAATGAATTAGCCAGTTACTTTAATGAATTATGCTCAAAATCAAAGAAATTTTCTTTTTCTCTTGTAGAAAATGGAATATTATTTCAAACTATTTATGAAAATGAAAGAATAGAAATATTTGATTCAGGCTCTACCTCATTATATAAATCTTGGTTAGAACAAATAAGTGACGAAGAATATTTAGATATACTAAATTTGGTAAAAAAAGAACTTAAAACTTGCAATAAAGATGTCACAAGAATAAAATATCTTGACATATGGATTGCTGCTGGAGGTGGTTTTCAAACAGTAGGAGTCCTGCATGGAAAATTATAAATAAATAATATTCTAGGATTTATATGAAATTTTTTTCTAAAAATTCCCTCTTTTTTTTTATCTGCATTAATATAAATAATATAAATGCATTTGCCGATTCAAATATAATTGATATTCAATTAGACAATTGGAGTGCAGAAATAAATTTAAAGAGTTTAGAAGTAATGGGAAAAACAGAGCAAAATTCTCTTTCAATTGCGTCGCCTATTTCCCACTTACTTAGTGACTTTAAAAATTTAAAAAAAAGTTCTAATACTTTTAGCTGGGATTATCCGGAAAAAAGTATCTCTGTAGAAGTCAAAAAAGAAAACAATTTCTTAGTATTTAAATTCACTTCTAAAATTCCACAAATATTTGAATGGCCAAGCACCTTAACATCTACTAATTCAGAAACAAATAATTCTGAAGAGTTAGTTATACCAGATGGAGAAGGTTTACTTATTCCGACTCAAGATCCTTTTTGGATTACAAAAATTGATAAATATGACGCTTATGAATATTCAATGAAAGAACAGCTCACGTTACCTTTATTTGCTAATATAACAGATTATAATACTGTGACGTATATATCAGATAGTTCTTTAAACAATACTTTAAAATTTAATAAAAATTCAGATAGTATTTATATCCAACAAGAACATCAATTTAGGCAAAAAGATAATTTAGCACCTTACATTATAAAAATAACAGTAGACCCAAAGCAAGATTTTTTGGCTCCTGGAAAACATTTTAGAAATTTATTAACTCAAAAAAATGAACTCATTACATTAAATCAAAAAGCAGCTCAGAATAAAGAAATTACTAAATTATACGGCGCTTTTCATGCATATCTTTGGGGAACAGGAAGAACAGAGGAATCTTTAAATTTATTAAAAGATTTAGGAATTCATTCTCTGTGGCTTGGTTACGACCAAAATATTAATGAGAAATATAAAGTGACAAAAAAATTTATTCAGACAGCAAAAAATTATGGTTACTTAGTGGGGCCTTATGATACATGGGAAAATATTCAAAATCCAAAGACTGCAGACACCCAACTTTCTATTTTTCCAAATGCCTGGCCAATTGCTGCTATTATTGAAGAAGGAGGCAAACGCAAACCTGGGTTTCAAAACCGTGGATACGAAGCAAGTTCTGAATATTTTGTGAAGCAAAAACCTGAAAATAAAGATTTATATTCCAGGCTAAAAAATTTCAAAGAAACAGGAATTAATAGTTACTTTTTGGATGTCGATGCTACAGGCGCATTGCATGATGATTATTCACCAATTCATCCTATGAATGCAAAAAAAGATATGGAAAATAGAATTAAACGATTAAATCATATTTCTAAGCAAGAGAAATTAGTTTTAGGCTCGGAGACTGCTGTTTATTGGGCAATTCCAAGTCTTGCTTTTGCACATGGAAATTTTTCAGTATTTAATTCTCCGCATTGGAAATTGACTAGACAAAATAAAATTTATGGTCGTTGGTATCCTACAGAAAGACCTGAATTCTTTTTTAAAACTATTAAAGCCCCTGAAGACTATGAAAATACTAAATATAATCCATTATATCGAATTCCATTGTTTCAATATGTGTATCATGATGCCATCATAACAACTGATAGATGGGAAATTCCAATAACTAAATTTAGTAACTTGAAAACAAAAAGAATTCTATTTGAAATACTATATGGAATTCCTTCTATTTGGTCTTTAGATTTTAAACTAATTAAAGAAAACAAAATAGAATTAAAAAAATATTCTGATTTTTTTCAAACATACCATCACAAAATTGCTGAATTACCATTAACTAGTTTTGAATTTTTAACTAACGATAAATTTGTTCAACAAGCAAAATATAAAAATGAAATTATAGTAACTGCAAATTTTTCAAAGATTAGTTATAAAAATATTCCTAAAGAAAGTGTTGAAGTAAATTATCTTAAAGAAAATAAAAAAGTAATATATACACCTTAATTTATTTGTTTTTCTCTTCATAAAATACTTGCTCAAATACTTTTCTCTCATCTACCATCGTATATGAAGCTTTTGTTTCTTTAACTAAATTATTAGCAAATTCTAAAACTTCTTTTAAATCACAGTTTTGAATGCCTTTTTTCAAAAACTTAATCATGCCTTCATTCAATTTTTTTTGTGCATTTAAAGCATGTTCTATTCTTTGAGTTTGGATATCTTCAAAATTTAATGATTGAATCATAGTATAAACTTGAGGTCTTAAGCGTTCTTCTAATCTAGAAACACTTTCAATTCGTTTTGAAATTTCAGACCAAATTTTATCAAAAGCATTTGTATCCGTTGCGGATGTTTTTGGAGTTTGTGCTTGGGTTTGATTACCAGTTTTATCTTGTCCACTTGCTTCGGCGAAAATATCGTCTGCTCTAAAATTTGCTCGTTGGTTTAAAGCTTGGGCTTCAGACTCTGCCTTGCTAAATAAATTTTCATAAATTTCATTAGCCTGCTGCCCCTCTTCAACCACTAAATTGTCCATTTTTTGAATTGCTTCAGACATAGCTTCAACAAAAGATCGAACATTTGATTGCAAATCTATTAATTGATATTCCATCAAAATTGAAAAATGAAAAAGAAGCTGCATCAACATTTGTTCAGGAGTCTGCGCTTTTGCAAATGATAATTCTTTTTCCATTAGCTTCTCTCCAATATTCTAACCTTCTATCGAAGCACCTAACTCACTTAGTTTCTCTTTAGCCTTATTATAGTTAGGATCTATCTTTAAAATACGTCTAAGTATCTTAATAGCTTCGTCCTTTTTATCCCAAAAAATAAGAGTTACTGCCTTATTAAACAAGACAAGATGATTATCGGGTTGTTTCTTTAAAATCTGATTATAAGTTAACACTGCTTTTTCAAAATCTTTTGAATCGCGATAACAAATAGCTAAAGAATTGGCGTAACTCACATTTTCTGGATCTATCCGCACGGCCTCTTTTAATAGCTTTAAAGCATTGACATAATCTTTCTTTAAAAAGTAACAATAGCCCAATCTTTCAATAATGTAAGGATGTTTTAATCCAGCACTAGCACCAATATTTAGTATACTTAAGCACTCATCAATTTTATTTTGCTTGAGTAATGATTCCGTACAACCTTCATAACGAATAATGTTCATTGGGCTTAATTCTAGAGCTTTTTTTAAATCTTCAAGAGCTTTTTCATCTTGTTTCATAGCTGTATATATATCAGCTCGTACAACATAGGCGTGAATATAGTTTTCATTTTTTTCAATTCCTTTATTCACATAACCTAATGCTTCTTCTAAACTATTTTGCTTAATTTGCACCCTTGCCATGCCTATATAAGGCCTAGCCGCTTTTTCTGATACTTTTGTCAGCTCTGAATAAATATGAAATGCCTGAGGATAATCTTCAGCTCTTAATTTTGCTTTAGCGAGTTCATAAACTCTCTCTGGATTTTTAGGATTGTTAAATACATTATAAGCATTTCTTATTTTAGGTAACAAATCCCCTTGGGATATAGGACGGACTAAAATGTCATCCATTCCCATTTCCAAGGCAAACATCAATTCAGCTTTATTTAGTGGTTTAGACATTAAAATAAAAGGAGGGCGACTTACATTTGGATCTTCCATTAATTCTTTGAGCATGTCGTAGCCAGTTACGACATCTAAATCATCACCTTCCAAAGCAATATGTGCTGGTTTTACTTTAAGCTCAGCTAACGAAGCATGACCATCTCTATCAGCCCGCACATTATTAAAACCTAATTTATTTAAATGATGTTTAATTATAAGACGGATTTCATTATGAGATTCACCAACATGGATTGATAATTCAGTACTAAAAGGTTCTGGTGGATTTAAGCCAAACTTTTTAAAGAGATCAGAATGATCCACCTTGAACACCTCTTCCTTTAAAACGAAATCACTAATGTGGATGCCAAAAGAAAAAGTTAATCAACAAAAAGTTATTAGCCTAAACCTGTAGCCAATAATTTTCTACCTTGTGGAAATAAAACTTCAATTTTATTTAATCCACTTTCAGCAACCACAAAACCTATCCCAAATGACTTATGATTTAAAATTTCTCCTGGTTTGAATCGTACAGAAGCTTTGTATTCTTTAGCATGATTCAAATTATTTTTTTGTGCGCTAAGACGAGCTTCATAGTTAGCTATATCTTCTGAAGTTCCCGACTGCATACTTAATGGTAATTGATTTGCACTTTTAGATACTCGTCCTTCACCATCTTCTTTTTTTCTAGACTTAGCCTTAGATTTTACCTTTTTCTTGCCTACGGCATCATCACCAGCTAAAAGTTTTGCACCAGCGTCTAAATCTAAATCTTGTTCATCATCTCGTTCCATTTCTCTTTTACCTCCTTTTTCTAAAGCAGCTTCTGATTTTGGTGGACGATATTGTTTTTCTGACTTGCAAGTATTGCATTGCACTCTGCCAGGTTTGTTATTAGCTTCAGTAGTTACAATAGTATGAGTTAAATTCATCTTGCAACGATTACAGTACGCTAAAATGTCATGTCCGACCCGTGAGGCAGATTTTGACTGCGAAGAGATAAAAAGAGAATTAGGGCCATCAGTAATTGCCATTTTTCCTCCAAATGGAACGAATTTATTGAAAAATTAAATTGAAAAAGCGAGTTCTAATCCCGCTGTCTGCCTGAGTGTTGTATCATCGGAATCTGTCTTGACAAGCGTATAATAGAGGTGAAGCACTGGTCCTTTAAAAAAAATTCCTGATCCCCAAAATATTCTGTCCTGTTTAGGATTGTAACCAATACTTCCTCTGAGTTCAAAATAAGTCTGAATTAATATGTTGACTCCTGTAATTACACTTTGAAATCCATTTCTTGAATCAATTAAACCATCTATATTAAAGGTAAAGTAATTATCTAAAGCATAGGTAGAAATTCCCACATTAGTAATATTTGAATTATATTTATCAAATAATCCTCTTGTTCCAACACCTAAAAAAATAGGATTTTTCCATGGAGTATTAATTTGATAAAATGCGCCTAAACCTAAGCGATAGTTTTCATTTTGCCATGCCCATCTATCAGTTAAACTTAATTGCTGAAATTCAAAAGACAATCCTAAACTTAAATTAGAAAGAAATGGAAGTTGATAACCAGCTGCTGCTGTAAAACTTCTATCACGAGTTAAAGTATCTGTTGGGATAGTTTCACGCGCTCGAATTACCATTGCAATAGGTGTTGTAGTTGAGTCAAAAACTCCTGCTTCAACTAAATCCAATTTATTTTGCCAAGATCCACTACCAAATACAGAATATTGCTTCTTTAATGCTGGTAAAATAGCCGGATTTGCATCGAGCATTGAAGCATCTCCAGGGGCTGAAGCTCCAGCTCCACTGCCTGCAGATAAGTAAGAAGTTGGCTGCATGAGCACTGTTGAAGGTTTTATATCTGCGGACAATGCTTGATTAGAAATACCGAGAATAGATAAACAAAACTGGACAAAAAATATTTTCTTTAGTTTAAAAGACATAATTGAGCTCCATAGGATGCTTTCAACTTGAAAGGCAGATTATTTTTATGACCACAAAAAATTCATTTATTAACAACCTCCGTAAACGGGGGCTTATCGCCCAAATAAGTCATGAAGAAGAACTAGAACAAATTTTTGAAAAAGGGAATCAAAACGAAAAAGGTGTTCGTTATTCTGTCTATTGTGGATTTGATCCTACTGCAGCCAGTCTCCACGTAGGAAATTTAGCCGCTCTTATGATGCTTAGACGCGCACAAGATGCTGGTCTACAACCTATTGTTCTCTTTGGAGGAGCGACTGGTTTAATCGGAGATCCCACTGGCAGAACAGAAATGCGTCCTATGAATACAAAAGATCAAATTGCTAATTATATTGAAAATTTCAAAATATTAGTAAACAGATACTTTCGTTTTGATGTTCCTAATCCACCTATTTTTGTAAACAACATTGACTGGATTGGTCAAATGAGTTGGATTGATTTTTCAAGAGATATAGGTCGCCATTTTACTGTGGCTAGACTTTTATCTGCAGAAGTAAATAGAAGTCGCTTTGAAGATGGCGGATTAACTTTCATGGAATTAGGTTATCAAATTCTTCAATCATTTGATTTTCTCCACCTTTATAAAAATTTTAACTGTATAATGCAATTTGGAGGTGATGATCAGTGGTCTAATATTTTAGGCGGAGCAGATCTTATTCGCAGAGTTGTTTCTGGAAAAGCTTTTGCTGTTACTACGCCTTTACTAGTTGCTAGTGACGGAAAAAAATTTGGTAAAACTGCAGGCAATGCTGTTTGGTTAGATCCTAATTTATTTTCACCATATGAATTCTTTCAATTTTTTAGAAATGTTCATGATGCAGATATTCAAAAAATGTTAAAGGTATTTACTCTAAAAACTCTTGAAGAGATTGATCATATTTTGGCAAATGAAAATATAAATCAAGTCAAAGAGGTTATGGCTTTTGAAATTACTAAAATAGTCCATGGCGAAGAAGAAGCTTTGAAGTCGGTTGAAGCTTCAAAAGTTTTATTTTCAGGAAAAGTAGGTGATCTATCACATGCTCCTTCATTAATTATTTCAAAAGAAGAACTTATTGCTGGTATTGATATTTTAACTATTTTAATCAAATGTGGTTTTTCTAGCAGTCGAGGTGAGGCAAGAAAATTAGTTCAAGGTAACGGCTTAACGTTTAATGGAAATAAAATGACTGATTTTAATTATAAATTACAAGAAAATGATTTTGTCACTGAACAAAATGCCATTATTCTTAGAAAAGGTAAAAAAGATTATCATCTTGTTAAACTTGAATAATTTATTATAATAAAGATCTATTCTGTTTTTTTAAAAAGAGAAGGATCTTATGTTTAATAAAGTTTTGGTTATAGCTAGTTATTTTTTATTTTGCTCATGTTCAGCAAAATTATTTAGCAATAATGATTCAACTCCTTCAGGGTTCCGTAAAATAGATTTTTCACCTAAACAAAATCCAACAGAACTAATAAGAGATCCTCTAGATCAAAGTAATGAATCTCTCACAAGTATAGACTACATTTTTGACAATTATAATAAAAATCTTTTAAGAGATGTAAAAATTTATATTCAATTAAATTCTTCGCTCCAAAATAGTTATGATGAAAATTCTATTACAAAAACCGTAAATCAACTTTCTCCTTATTTAAATACAGATGTAATTAACAAAACAATACCTTTAATAGATAGTAATAATTTTATATTTTCCGCATCACCGATGAATACTCTAAACAAAAATATTGTATCAGACACTTATGGAATATTTTACAAGTTTAATTCAGAAACTATCAAAAAAAATAACTTAGAAGAACTTTATTTCATTGATGATAAAGGAAATACAATTGAGAAAGAAAAATACTCAACAGTATTTTTTGTAAAAAATTATTATGCAAGAAATTTAAATAAAAGCCTTATTTACCCAATAAATTCAGAAATAAAAAACAACTGGGAAATATTTATTCAATGCGCTAATGGGAGTTTTACAGATATTCAAAATAACTTAACTTATTTACTACCAACTTGGCCTAGAGTTATTATTTTACAATTAAATCCTAATACAAAAAACACAATTAAATATTCATTACATAAAAACGTAATAGTAAAATCAGACAATAGTTTTGTCCCAACAGCAAATATTTATCAAAATACAACCAGATCATTTAATTTCAATGATTTAAGTTTACCAGCTAATAGTACTTTAAAAAATCATATTATCTCAATTCCAGTACCTTCAAAAAAAGAAAATACTTTTAATGCTATCTACAGCCAAGAAGGAATGTCTAAATTTTATTCGAGATTTAGCAGTAACTATATAAATAATTTTAAAAATTATAGTAATTTTAGTAGTTGGCAAATACTGATTAATAAATCTTGGATTGGTTTTTCACAAAACCTTGATACTAATTATAATACAATCGAAAAACCTGATAAAATAGTTATTAATTATTTAAATTTAAAAAATTTACCAGTTGATCAAAACTATTCAAAAGATTTTTTACCTAACGGAATACATTATGTTGATACTAGTGATCCTAATACTATATTAACAAATATACCAGATAAATTATCGATTGATTCTAATTTAATAAATGAAGAATTAGTTCTTAATTTCTGTAAAGAACAATTATTATAGAAATCAAATTTATTACACTAATTGTTTTTAAATCCGCTATCTATAAATGCTTTTACATCTAAGCGACCATATTTTGTTTTTTTGCTAACACCATAATAACTTGAATATGCATTATTTGCACTTGAAAATAAATCTGTTAAAGCTCTATTAATATTTGCAGACGGAAAAATTCCAAAATACAGCGATAAAGCTGCTCCGACAAGTGGGGCTGCAAAACTTGTTCCAGAAACAAATTCTAATTCACCATTTTTATTATTTAATTCTATTAAACTTGCTTGGGCAGAAATATCAACATCATCTCCATAATTTGAGCTAGAAGCTAAACTCAGATATGAGGAATGAGAGCCTACAGTTATTATATTATTCAAATTATAAGAAGCGGGATAAACTGGTAACTGTTGTAAGTCAGTTGACTCATTTCCAGCAGCAACAAGAAATAAAACATTACTTTTTGCCGCTTGAGAAATAATAATTTTTTCAGCTAACTCTACATTTGGATCAGGCTTTTCTGTATATGACAAACTTAAATTTACTAACTTTGCTCCCAAATAAACAGCATAATCCATTGCAACTGCAAGCTGCATCGATCCATAATTCTTATTTAAATTGGCATCAGGATCGTCAGAAAAAGTAATTTTTAAAGATGAAATTTTGGAATTTTTTGCATAGATATTTTTTACTACAGACTGTTCTACAGTTCCAGTAAATATTGATGCAATATAAGTTGCATGTGATGCCCAGTTTTTTTTATTTTCATCATTAGTTAAGTTAATTATATCAACTAAATTATTTTTAATTAAATAGGTTGACGGAATAACTCCCGAGTCAACAATGGCAACTTTAATTGGATACAAATTAAGATTTTTTGTCTGAATTTCTGACAAGGCTTTATCAAAGTTTGCCTCACAGTAAGCATTAAAACAACTGTTTGTCGTAGTTAAACTAGAATTTAAATTATTGAAATATGGTCTTTTTTTTTCATTACTTTCTGGTATTTTATAAATACTATTCAAATAAATAAAATTGTGATCGTTTTTCCCCATATTAATAGATTTAACAGCTATCATATTTGGTACTGTTTTAAATCGATATATTACTTCTTTGCCATAACTTAATAGTTCCAAATCATTTAGTCCTGTTTCAATCACGTATGAACCATCTGATGTTGTTAGAATTTTATCATCATTAATTGTAAATTTTGAACAAGAATAAACAGAAAAAACAAAGAAAATAAACAAATATTTTATCATTGTATATTTTATCAACCTTAATATTATTGTTTATTCAATTATAGTTTGGATATTTTATTTATCAAGAGGATTGGTAATTTTATATTTTATTTTTGCTCAAAAATCGAGCCTTTATCAGCTAGAAATAGTTTCCCATGGGAATTATTTCTTAATTCTGAATCATTAAATAAAAACTTATAAATTTTTTCAGCTGCTTTTGCTGGCTCAATAAATTCATTATTTTGTTTCATTTTTTGATACAGTTTCACAATACTGAGATCATTAGACGAATTTTGTAGTATATTATTTACCATATCTGTATTTACAGTCCCTGGATGAACAGATAAACATGTCAACTCATCCATTGCAAAACGTTTTGAAAGCCATTTAAAATAAAATAAACAGGCTGCTTTAGACCCCCCGTACAATTCAAGACCAGGAAATGGATCGATAGCTGCAAGCGATGATAAATGAGCAACAAAAGGAGTTATTTGTGAATCCGTGTCATTTTTACTCATAATAAAAGGAAGAATGTCTTCAATTATTTCAGCACATGAAAGGTAATTTATTCTTAAAGATTCAGCTTGAGATTGCCAAAACAAATGTTTCTCTGTCCTATTCGATTCACTAACCGACAATATTGGCATCACTCCCGCTGCGTATATAAAACCAGCTATTTGTTTACCATACAAATTTTTAGAAAGTTCTAAAATTGGGCTATCAGTTATAGGATTTAATAAATCCCACCAAATGAAATGATCTTCAAATCCACACTGTCCTCTACCCAAGTGAATAATTTTGTAATTATTATCTTTAATTATTTTTGCTAATTCAAAGCCAATTCCTCTTGAAAACCCTGTACCAATAACCCACTTTTCAGTACTCATTATTTCTCCTTAGTTAAATTTTGTATCTTCAAAGTTTTTAAATGCTTTTAGTACTATTTCTGGTGAAGTAAACTGTATAATTTTTCCTGAGTCCAGCCAAAGAATACGATCGCATTTTTCAACTGTTGATAATTGATGTGCCACAATAATTTGTGTTTTGCCGTGTAAAAATTGATTTGTAGCATTCACTAATAACTCCTCAGAATAAGGATCGATTGAACTTGTGGCTTCATCCATTAAAACAATTGGTCTATTTTGTAGAAGGCATCTAGTCATACAGAGCAATTGTTTTTCGCCTAAAGAAAAATTTCCACCATTTTCCTTCATTTCAGTGTCTAATATTTTTTTACCACTACTGAATACCTTTCTCAATCCTAATTTTTTTGTTACTTCAAAAATTTCGTCGTCAGATATATTTTTATCTAGAATTAAATTATCTCTTAGTGTTCCCGAAAACAAAATAGGTTCTTGTGAAATTAGAGACAAACTAGAACGAAAGTCTTTAAGACTTATATAATTATCTAGTACTATTTTATTTTCATTAAGAATAGGCTCATAATTATTTATTGTAATTTTCCCATTGAGAAACGGGTATAAATAAAAAATAGCATTAATCAATGAAGATTTTCCGCTTCCAGTTTTTCCAATTATCCCAATTTTTTCTCCAGCTTCAACATCAAATGAAATATCCTTCAAAATAATAGGTGTGTGGTCAAAGTACCTTAAACTTAAGTTTTTTACAGTTAATTTAGCATTTTTTAAACCATTCAGTGGATTAGCAACATTTCTTAAGTGATTAGAAGAATAATTTTTCTTTCCGTTATTAAACTGCGCTTCAATCGGCAGAAAATTACCTTCTTCCAAATTCATTTTTAGATAAGAATCCAACCTTTCAATTCCTGTTAAAGCTTCTTCTATAAGGGCTAACCATTCAAAAAATACTTGCACAGATGACGAAGTCATTAATATAAAAGTAAGAACCACTATAAGTGAGCCTAAAGAAATGTAATAAAATTTCATTAAAAAAGCTCCTAAAGCTCCTGTAATAAAAAATATGGCAATATTCAAAAAACTCATTTTTAAAGAAAAAAAACTAACTAAATTCAAAGTTCTAAATCTCTGAAAAATAAATTCCTTTAATTTTTCGTTAAACTTATTTGTAAAGACATTTTCTTTACCATACACTTTTATAACTTTTGCACCTTGAATAGTTTCTGAAAAATGAGTTATTGTAGGCGCTCTATAAATATTTAGTTGCCTTCTTTCTTTTCTT
Organism: Pigmentibacter sp. JX0631; assembly: GCF_029873255.1. Taxonomy (NCBI): domain Bacteria; kingdom Pseudomonadati; phylum Bdellovibrionota; class Oligoflexia; order Silvanigrellales; family Silvanigrellaceae; genus Pigmentibacter; species Pigmentibacter sp. JX0631. The sequence continues at coordinate 1,157,099 of NZ_CP123622.1, forward strand.
ATTAAGAATTTATTTTTTTTATATAAATAAAAGTTTAAACCAACTAAAAAAAGTAAAACAGGAAAAAAGTAAGGACTAGCAAGCAATATTAGTAAACAAAATAATACCAAATCAAAAATTAAAGATAAAACCTCAGCTAACGGACCTCCTGACATTCTTGTAATAGCAGAATAGTCACTACTAAATCTGGTAATTATTTTCCCAAATTGATTTGTATCAAAAAAATGAATAGGAAAACGAGATACTCTGTATGTTGTTTCATCATAAATTTTAGCGGTAGACAATGTTCCTATTTTAGAAATATTAAATCGGAAATATAAACTTAATGCAAATCCAATAAATGATAAGAATAAAAGTAGTGTAAAAAACTGATCAAATGTATAATTTTTAAAATAGCTATTTCTATTTTCGCAAATTGCATTGTTAACACATAATTTATCAACCCAAATACCAATTATATTGGCGTTTATTAATAAACAAGCTCTTCCCATGAAACCTAAAAATGTAAGAAAATAAAAATTATTAATATTATCTTTTAAGGATAAATAAATTGTTTTATATACTGAATTAGAAAAACTATTTGCACTAGATACTTCATCAACATTATTATCTATAAACATAACTTATTCCTGTAATACAATATTAGATAGAAAGTTTCTTACATCTTGAGAGTTTTTAATTAATTCACGAAAATTTCCATTTTCAACAATTTTTCCATTTTTTATAAAAATAACTCTATCACAACTATTTAAAACAGATAATTTATGAGTTACTAAAATTCTTATTTTATTTTTCCAGTATCCATTCAATAATTCGTTAATTACCTTTTCTTGAGTATTAACATCCAAAGCACTTAAACAATCATCTAATAAAATTATAGGTCTTTCTGAGTAGCATGCTCTTGCTAAAGAAATTCTTTGCTTTTGACCACCAGATAAATTAATACCTCGCTCTCCAATATTAGATTCTAATCCCAGTAAAAACTGTTCATTTTCATGTTTAAATTGAGACAATTCCAAACAATTATTTACTCTCTCATCATTAGTAGATGTATAATTAAATTCAAATGCGACATTATCTCTTAAGTTAGAATTTATAACAAAAAAATCTTGGGGAACATAACTAAAATACGATCTTAACTCTGACAGTGAAATATCATTTAATGATCTATTATTTATAGTAAACTCTTTATAATTTGTCTTTATTAAATTTAGTAAAGCCTGAATAATTAAGCTTTTTCCAGACCCAAACTCTCCTATTATAGCAACAAATTCGTTAGACTTTATATCCAAAGATATATTTTCAAGTAAAATTTTATTCTCTTTTATATAGTATAGTTCTTTAATTCTAATAAAAAAACTTGAATATTCAAAACTAGGAAGTTTAGATTCATACTCTTCTAATTCTTGCTCCCAAAAATTTTGAATTCTCCTAATAGAAGTGAAACTATCAGTAATTGAAACAAACATTATCGGTATCATTCGCATAGGTCTTGTTAGAAGTACACTAAAAAGCCAAAAAAGACTAAAAATCTTTCCAGCTGTAAATGACGCTGGATCTACTTTATACAGTAAATAAATACTAAAAATATTTATTATGAAAGGAGAAGAATATCCTATAGAATTAATAACAGCAGCATTTCTTACCATAGAAATTCTATTTAAAGTTTCTAGTTCACGATATACTTTTATTTTTTTTTCAATTCCCTCTGTCCAACCTAACATACGTATAATTCTTATATTTAAAATCCACTCAGATACGACTCCAATTCTTAAAGAAGAATAAAATTTATTTTTAAAAAATAGTCTTCCTTGTTTTAGTCCAAGTGTAATATTAATTGCAAGAATTCCTCCTACAATAGAAAATATTATTAATGGGTTAAGACCTGTTATAAAATATATTGCAAATGGAGCAAGCATCACAGGAATAAGGTAAGAAATGAAATTCGGGAAAATATCATCAATAAAAGTAACTGAAGTTTGTATATCTGTCGCATAAATAGATAAAGATTCTCCAACAGATATTTTATTATCAGCATCACTTTTAATTCTTAACGCTTTTGCATAAGTAAAATTTGATAACCATGTTTGCAAAAAACTTCCTTCTTTTAAAGCAACATATTTTGCAAAATACAGAAATATTTGAGAAATAAATGAAAAAACAAAAATAAATAAAATATATTTTAAATATTGATAATTGACACTAAATTCTCTTATTAAATTAAGATAATCAATTAATTCTTTTTGATAAAAAGGAACGAGTAAAGAAAAAAGACTAGAAATCAAACTTAATAGAAAAATTATTAACTTATATCTAAACCGCATGAAAAAAATTTTTTTAAATAAATTATTTTTAGTAAGCATTAAATGACCCATTGAATATTATTTTAATACATAGTATAGAAAAAACATCGAAATTTCAAATTGAATTTAAACAGAAAAATATCTTAATTTAATAAAATTTAAGTAATACCATAATTTTGTTGTAAATAGTTTCATTTTCTCTTAATAGTACATTCTCGGTTTAAGAAAGGATTTTATGCAATTTTTTTCCAAAAATTTTGCCATTATTGTAATTGTGGCAATGGCTTTCTTCATAGAACTACTTGATACAACAATAATTAATACTTCAATTCCCCAGATTGCAGAAAGCTTTAATGCTGCACCATTAACTATTAAAATTGCTATTACCAGTTACTTAATGGCTTTAGCTATCTTTATCCCAATTAGTGGTTGGCTAGCGGATAAGTTTGGAACTAAAAAAATATTTCTTTCTGCTATTGTCATATTTACTTTAAGTTCATTGTTTTGCGGTCTTTCTCAGTCTATATTTCAACTCGCTTTATTTCGCTTTATCCAAGGCATTGGCGGAGCATTGATGATTCCCATTGGTAGACTTATTGTTTTGCAATCTTTTTCTAATCAAGATCTTCTAAAAATTATGAGTTATATTTCTCTTATTGCATTAATTGGACCCGTTTTAGGACCATTGCTTGGAGGCTATATTACTACTTACTATTCTTGGCATTGGATATTTTTTATAAATATCCCTTTAGGAATTTTTGAATTTTTGATGGCTTATAAGTTTATACCTAATGAAATAGCTAAAATGCCAAAAAAACTTGATATAAAAGGATTTATTTTAATAGCGATTGGATTGACATTAATAGCATTTAGCGCAGAAAATATTAGTGAAAATCTAATTTCTAAAGCAATAATTTGGACATTACTACTAATTGGAATTGGATTTGTTTTTTTATACATTATACATTCAAAAAAAACAGAAAATTCAATATTAGATTTAAATTTATTTAAAATTAATTCATTTCAAATTGGAAATATTCAATTACTAATTTCTATAATCGCAGCTGGTGGTATTTCATTTATTCTGCCAATTATGTTGCAAACATATTTTAAATTAAATCCATTGTATTCAGGTTTATTTACTGCACCTATTGCATTTGGAGCAATTTTAATAAGGCCATTCATTCCATATATCGTCAAATATTTTGGATATAAAAAACTTTTAACTTTAAATACTTTATTACTTTCTTCTTGCATATTTGCATTTTATTTGATTTCTAATATCAATTACTTCTACTTAATTTTTTTAGGTATTATTTATGGTGTATTTTATACTATTCAAATATCATGTTCAGCTGTTATTGGATATTTAAATATTGAAGCTAAAGATAAAAGTGCTGCAACAAGTTTACAAAGTACAAATCAACAATTTTCATTAACGCTTTGTATTTGTATTAACGCATTTCTAATTCATTTATTTACATTAAATAATAGTCAAAATTCAGGAATAACCCATAATATTGAAGCATTCCAATATACATTTTTAACTTTATCAGTTATTTTTCTTTTAAATTTATTTTTTATTAGGAAATTAAGAATTTAAATTTCAATTCTTAATTTCCCATTTCTGTATACCATATTTATCATATAGTTTTTGAAAGTTTTCTGTTAATTTTATTGTCTGAAAACTATTATCAAATAATTTCATCAGTCGAAGACTTTTCTCTTTATTTTTTGGACTTAATGCAAAATATAAATTTTCTGCTTTTAAACAGCCCACTTTTTTATATTGGTCATTATAAAAATTGTTTTTTAAAAAAAAGTCGGCTGTAATAGAATCTACTACAAATGCGTCAACATCATTACTTCCAAGTAATTTAAAACCTGCATTAAAAACATCTTCAGCACTAATTTGGTTTACTTTTACTTTTTTATCAGAATGATTTTTATTTAAATAATCTGTTAGTCCAGGATAATTAGCTCCTTGTATTGTTGCAATATTAATATCCTTCAAAGATTCAACGTTTTTAAAAGACCATTTTGATAATTTTTTAACATAAAAACACATTTGTTGATATGCTACTGCTTCATGACTAAAAATAAAATCAGGAGCTTCCCCCTTAGCAGGTGCTAAAATTCCATTAATTTTGCCTTCACGTACTTCATTTACAGCAATACTCCATGATGTTTTTTGAAACTCAACGTTAATTCCTTCATTTTTATAAGCATTTTCAACTAGCTCTATGACGAGACCAGGTTTATCTAAATTATCACACATCCAAGGACACCAAATATTATAAGCAATATTTATTGATTCTGAATAAGCTATTTTTCCAAAAAATAAAAAGAATAGAATTATAATAATTTTAAGATACTGCATAAATTCTCCATATTATTATTCTTCAAAATTAAATTCATCAATTTCATATTTTTTCTTTAGCACTTCAAAAAAATTATTATTTTTTAAAATTTCAATATTTTTATCTAGAATACTAGCTAAATAATTACTTTTATTTTGAAATTTTGGGGTAAAAGCTAGGTATATTTTCTCAAGCTCAAGACAACCAACTTTTTTAAATTCTTGTTCTTGATTTGTTTTTTTTAAATAATAATCAGCTGCAGAATGATCAACCAAAAGTACGTCAAACTGCTTAGATTTCAAATACTCAAATCCAGTTTCATATATATTTTCAACGTTTAAAAATTTAAGTTTTTTTATATTTTCTCTGTTGAGATCAATATATTTATTTAATTCATTGTATGTATTTCTAAATGAAATTCCTAATTTAATGTTTGTTAATGATCTTTCATCAGTATAGATCCAATTTAGGTTTTTACTCGCAAAAAAACACATATGTCTTTTCGCTAAATGTTTTTTTGGAAAATAAAATCCTACAGCCTCCTCTTTAGAGGGACTTAGTAATCCTAATGCACGGCCTTCTTTAACTTCTAATTTTGCTAATGGCCAAGAATTTTTTTGAAACTGAATTTTTATATTACTCAAACGATAGATTTCCGTTACCAATTCAAATAAAAACCCTGGCTTAGAGGGAGTATTACACATCCATGGGCAATTATAATCCCATGCTATGCTAACTGAATTATAGTCTGCAAAAGCTGAATTAAAAATCGAAAATAATAGGATAAGTAAAATTTTTTTCATGTAAATTCCATTTACTAAAAGTTATCATTTATAAGTATAATGGAATTTTTTTAAATTAGATAAATAAAAAGAATTTTTTTGACAATACAATGTTACTAAGAAATTCAAGACTAATTTTAATGCTTAAAATGTCTCACACCTGTAAATACCATAGCAATTCCATAATTGTCGCAAGCTTTGATTACTTCAGAATCTTGGACACTACCACCAGGTTGTATAATATATTTAATACCAGCTTTGTGAATTAAATCTATACTATCAGGAAAAGGAAAAAAAGCGTCACTAGCTAATATAGCATTGTCCAAACTTAGTCTTGTTTTATTTAGACAATGTTCAACTGCATCAACTCTGTTGGTAAATCCTCCTGCAATAGAAAGCGTTTGCCTTGAATTTGCCAATACAATTGCATTTGAACGAACATGTTTTACAACAGTCATGCCAATAATTAAAGAATCCATAATTTCATTACTTGGTTTTACAATAGTCGGATACGTTACAGAATTTAAATTTAATACACTTTCATTAGAGCTTTGTGCTAAAAAACCACCTTGCACTTGTGTAAAGATAGTTTTACTCGCTAGTGGTAATTCAAAATTGAATTTAACTAAACGAAGATTTTTCTTTTTTTGCAGTACAATTAATGCTTCATTTGTAAAATTAGGAGCAATAATTACTTCTAAGAATATTTCACTCATTTTATTTGCTAATTCTTCTGAGACAGTATCGGTTAAACAAACTATTCCTCCAAAAGGGCTTACCGGATCAGAATTAAAAGCATCTACATATGCTTGATAAATTGAAGAATGAGATACCCCTACTCCACATGGTGTATTATGTTTTAAGATAACTGCTGCTTTTTTCGTTTTAAATTCATAAGCCAATCGAATAGCATGTTCAATATCTAGAACATTATTGTAACTTAGTTCTTTTCCATGAAAACATTCCATATTTGTTAAGCAGGAATATTTGTGTTCATTTATGTCAGAAAAACTATATAATGCAGCTTTTTGATGAGGATTTTCTCCATAACGGAGTGTTTTTTCTTTTTTCAATGATAAAGTAACTGAATCAGGTATATGATCAATATTTAGAACATTTGTTTCACGAATAGGACCATTCTTATTGTCAAGATTATTCTTTAATTCAAATTTTTTCTCAAGTGCATTTGCAATTGTTTGATCATATGCAGCTGTTTCTTTAAACGCTTTTAATGCAAGTTTTTTTCTAAATTCATAAGATATTTTTCCATTATTTTTTTCTAATTCTTGAAGAAAAGGATGATAATCTCTAACATCACAAAGAATTGAAACCGAAGCATGATTTTTAGCTGCAGCTCGTAACAAGCTAACTCCACCAATGTCAATGTTTTCAATCAGTTCTGCTTCAGAAGAAACTTTCTCAACGGCAGATTGAAATGGGTATAAATTACAAATAACTACATCAAAAGGTAAAATACCATGTTTTTGCATATCTCCAAAATCACTCTCCAGTGCAGGGCGTCCTAAAATTCCTCCAAATATCTTAGGATGGAGTGTTTTTACTCGGCCTCCTAATATTTCTGGAAATTCAGTTATATTTTCAATCCGTTGGCAGGAGTACCCCAATTCTTTAATAGCTTTATATGTAGAAGAAGTGGCATACAATTCGCAATCAATCTTGGAAAAAGCTTTACAGATTTCTAGCAATCCTGTTTTATCACTTAATGAAAGCAATATTCTTTTCACAGTTATATGATCTTCAATTTTTACTTGTACAACTTGAATGCTCATAGTGTCCTCACTCTAAGTAATTGGAATTAAAAATATTTTTTATAAATTTAAGATTAAAATTAAAGCGCTGATCACGCTTTTTTCTCCCCAAGCAGATAACATTGACTATAAAAAAAAGATATGCCTAATATTTGTTTTTCAATTTCCGAAAGCCAAAATGCAACAAAAATTTAGTTTTTTTCTTTATTTTGTAGCGGTTATATTTGAATTAATCATTCACTAAAGTGGATTTACATGTTTAATGAGCTTAGAAAATTTTCATTATTTACAGACTTAACAGATAGTCAAATAGAAAGACTGCAAGAAATTTCATTTGAATTAAAATTAAAATCTGGAGAAATTTTTATTCATGAAGGCAAAGTTGAACAAAAATTTTACATTATTCTTGAAGGTGAAGTTGAAATAATAAAAAAAAATGGTGACAGATATTATCCATTAGCAAAATTAAATAGCGGGGAAATTGTTGGGGAGATGGCTTTATTTGAAAATTCAGCTCGTTCAGCTAGTGTTAAATCTATCGAAGAATCAAAATTAATTTGCTTTGATTTAGAAAAAATAAAAACAGACAGTAATTATCTAGATATTTATGCAAAATTTACTGCATATTTTGGAGACAAAATATCAAAACGCTTACGTTACACAAATGAAGTTACAGTTGAAGTTTTAAAAGAAAGATTAGCAATCGGAAATTTTGCTGTTAATATTATTGCAATCACTACACTCTATGCAATATCTTTACAAATGTTACAAAAACTTAAAAATTACATGTCAAACTCCACTGTAGTAACAATCCTTGTATTATCTATGTTTTGTTATTTTATTATATCGATGATGTTAAAAAGCGGTTACCCTTTAAAAGCATTTGGAATAACAACTGAACATTGGAAAAAGTCTGTATTTGAATCTATTATTTACACCATACCTTTTCTTATTATTATTTTAACAATTAAATTTTGTTTAATATTATTTATCCCAAGATTAAATAATATTCCCTTATTTGATCCTACAGCAATTTTTAAATCTGCAGCTGACATAAATATGAAAGTTTATTTTGCAGCTCTTTCTGGGTATATTGTATTTGTCCCCATTCAAGAATTAATTGTTAGAAGTGGCATTCAATCAGCATTACAAAAATTTCTAACGGGATCTAAATTTAAAACTAAATGGTCTGCAATAATTTTATCAAATATTCTTTTTGCAGGCGGACATTCACATATTAGTGCAGGATTTGCCTTATCAGTATTTGTACCTGGAATATTCTGGGGATGGCTCTATGCCAAACAAAATTCACTTATCGGAGTAAGCATTTCCCATATTTTAATCGGAGTATGGGCTGCATTTATAGTAGGTTTTGAAAATATATTTTAAGAATTAATCTGCAAAATAAAAACTGCTTTGCTCATGCCAACTATCTATCACATAACCAGCACATTCTCCTAGCCACAAATATCCTTTATGACTGCCTACACATAAATTTTTATGCGTATCAATTCTTTCTTTTTGAGAAAATCCTGTAATAAATTCATTAATTGAAATGGCTTTTTCTTCTTCTAATAAACTAAATAAATAAAAACTATCTTTATTATATTTATTAGAAACAGGATAAAATTGCTCTTTTGGAAGAACATTTTCATTACACTCAGAAATTTTTAAATAACTATAACCTTTTCCTACCATTTCAATTCTTGGCTTTTTAAAAGGTGAGTCATTATTTTTTATGATGCAATACATTTTATAATCATAACTACCCCCTTCTTTGAAACCAAGCATTCTAAAAGTACTAATATCATATCTAAAAACAAATTGTGATTCATTTTTTAGTAAAGCATAATTGTAATAAGAAGATCCTACTTGTTTATCACCAACTTTTAATTTTCTATAATCATAATCTATTGGATCAATTTTAGAAAAACCAGCATTAGTTTGATCAAACTCTAAAGATAAAAAGTATCTTGGATCATTATAATCTGCGCAGTGGGAGACAAATAAATCTCCCCAATGAATAAATCGATTTTTCATACGTAAACAAATATCAGCATTTTTTAATTTTAAAGAGGAAAAAACATATTTTTCATTTGGAAATATTTTTGCAGGAATTCCTCTTAAATCCCATTCCTGATACATTTTTAGTGATTTTCTACAGGGTAAAAAACCTATTTTTTGCCATGTTGAAGATTCTACAGATGCTACAGTTAAACAGAGTGGGATAGAATCTTTTTCTCCATCAGTTGTAACTATTTGCCCAGATTCAGTTAAAAAGAATTGCAGATCATGATCATTATTAACAACACTAAATTTTTCTACATATGATTTTAGTGAATTATGACTTGCTAATGTATAGTTTTCATAGCCATTGTTAGAAATATTTATTTTCCATTTCACTGGAATATTTTTTAAATCATTTTTATGAATGTTATTTAATTCAGGGATTGCTTCTATTGTTTCATCTTCATGAGTTGGACTATTTTCCATGTTACTTTCATCGAAAGTACATGCATTTTGGATTGCTTTAATGGAATTTAATACTCGACCTTCTTTTACATAATTTTTAAGATTGTCGTAGACGTCCGCTGTTTCAATTAATATTTGTTTAATTTCTTGAGCTGTTGCATGAGGACGGCAATTCCAAATGACTGCAGTAACACCACTTACAATTGCTGCTGACATTGAAGTCCCATTTGCATATGATATTTGTCCATTTTCATCAAGATATGGAACATTATGCCCCAAAGCTGCAATGTCAACTCTTTTTGGACTATAACGGGAACCGCCACCTAGTGCATTTGTGTAGAGTTCTACTGAATGATTATCTAAATACTTTATAGCGCCTACTCTAAGTACGGGATCATTATTTTTAGCTTTTACTTTTGTTGGTTTGTAAGCTGATGGCCAAATTAATTTATCTGGGCCCAATAAATCCATATTAAAATGATCATTTCCAACAGATGCAATAATAAGAAAATCATTTCTATCAGTTAAACTTGATAAGGTATCATGCCAAACTTGATAGTCATCGCCTTGATATCCACCTGAAATATTAATTATTTTTTCATTTCCAGAAAATACTGCTGCTTTTAAAGCTTCTAAAAATGGTTGACTAGCATTAATATTCGGGATTGCAACCCTATTTATAATTGGAATTGCTGGAAATATACCCAGAGAATGCTTGCTTTTATTATTTAAGGCAGTTGAACCAATTATAGATGATATTGCTGTACCATGAATTCTTATTTGTCTCGAAGTGTTATAGTCATTAACATTTTTTTCATACTCAACCATATCATTTTCATTAAAATGAATATTTTTATTTATGTGATATATATTTTTAATAATATTTAAGTAAGGATTACTTTTAACTTCCGAATCAATTACTGTTACATCAATACCATGATATACTGGTGTAAAATTATTTGGGTAAGCAGTGTGCGCATAATTTTCTGCCGTATATTCTGCATAGACATAACCATTACATACTAAAATTAAAAACAAACTAAATTTTTTAAATAAAGGATATTTCATACTAGTCTTCCAAATAAAATGTTTATTATTCAATTGCATTTGTTGATTTATATTTTATTTAAAAAATTTACAAATTATAAATAATTTAATTATTAAAAATTTTATGATAAAAATATTATTATTTCATGGTTTAAATAAAATATAAAAAGTTTCTGTCTAAAGTAGAAACAAAATATTTGTAGTAATTAAATTATATTAAAAACTTGACAATATTTTTTGTTTTCTTTAAAAATGGCTCTATATTTTTGATTTTGTTAGCTTTAGTCATTCATTACTGCAGACTTTGTAGTTTAAATAACAATTTGGAAAAGAAAGAAATTTTTATGCTAAAAAGACTACTAGGAATTCTTTTTTGTCTTTTTTCTTGCCAAGTATTTGCTTTGACATATAAAAATATTAGCAAAAACACACATACTAAAATTTTGTATGATGAAGGAATGCTTCTTTACTATGCTTATTCATATTCGCAAGCTGAACAAAATTTTCGTATGGCTCTGCAATTTGATCCAAGTTGCGGCCCCTGCTACTTAGGTCTGGCTATGGCAAAAAAACAGCAAGCAATCGAACTTGGAAAATCTTTTGCCAATTTAGGGATTAATGAAATTAATAATGCTAAAATTTTAATTAAAAATAAGCAAAGTTTTTACTATGCTGTTACAATTGCTTTAGAAAAAGCATTTAGCTTAAAGGAAAAAGAAGATTTAAATTCTCTGCAAAAAAATTATATTGAAGCTTTAAAAATACTATATGGAAATTTTCAAAACGATCCAGAATGGAACTCAGAATCACTTGCCTTGCTAGTTGACGCAATTTACTACTACCCCATTTCTAGTTCCGACAACTTTCATTGTAATCAACAAAATAATGAAAATTTAAAAAAAGAAGCCGTGGAGCTGATGCAAAAATCATTCCTGAACCGAAAATTTAAACTCCATCCCGGAATTCTACATACCTACATTCATATGCAAGAATCTGATATCAATGATTCACATGTATTAATGGCAGCGAAATTACTCCCAACTTTTCACAATAATTATCTTGCTCATTTTGCCCACATGCCAAATCATGTTTACTGGCACAGAGGTATGTATCAGGAAGCAATTCAAGCAAATATAAATGCAATTAAATTAGATGAAAATTACTTCAAAAAAAATGGTATTGGATTAAGTTCATATTATTACGAATATCATTATTTACATTCTCAGCATTTTTTAACATTTCTGGGATACTTGACTAATAATTTTGATCTTGCCTTAAAAAATGCACAAGAAATTAAAGCAAAAATGGATTTAAATAGAATGCAAGATATCCCCGACTACAGAGATATCTATTTAACATTGGAGCATACTGTACTTGCTAGATTTGAAAAATGGGATGAATTAATAAAACTTAAAAAGCCTGATGGACTAGGAAACTTTGGAAATTTATTCTATAATTATACTCAGGCGTTAGCCCACATTAATCAAAAGAATGAAAAAGAGTATTTAAGTTACTTTAATGAGATAAATTCAATCCAAGTATCAAAAAAAATAGAAGATGATTTAAAAAATCTTGTTTTGATAAATTTAAATGCAAGCAAAATGGTACAAAATAATATTTCATTTAGTGAAATTGAAAAATACTTTTTAGAAAATAACATAAAGAAAATAGAAGACAAGTATTTAAAAAACAATCCACCTTTTTGGTATTTTCCTTCCGCAGTATTATTAGGAAAATATGCTGAAAAAATAAAAGATACAAATTCTGAAGAAAAATACAAAAATTTATTTTATCAGTTATATCCAAATTCAAACTTTATAAAATTAAATAAGAAAAGTTAATTTTTTAACATTTTTTTTCTATTATTCTCTATGATATTTTCTAATTTTTTTCCTTGAACAAGTTCCTTTACTTTCTTTTCAATAACTTCTGAAATATTTTTACATTTATTATTAAAGTAATGATATAGAGGAATTTTTTCAGTCAATGCTGGATTTAATTCTTCAATTAACTTAGCATGTTCTGATTTTCTTATTTCTATTTTTGCATTAAATTCATCTGTAATAAACAAATCAACTCTTTGTTTAATTAGCATTTCTATGAGTTGCTCAATTGTATTGACAAGTATTTTATCTTTTACTTCTGAAGTCTTTTTTTCTACTAATACAGAACCTTTTATAATTCCAATTGTGTGATTTTTTAAACTCTCCCAATTTTGAATTTTAATGTTTTTTCTTTTTAAAGCATAAGCTTTTAATTGCATATAGTTTATAGGTTGGGAAATTCTGATAAAATAAGGATAATCTTCTCCATAACTAAATGGACGAAAAACTTCTGCACAAATATTCCCATTTTTTAATTCTTCGGTAACTCTATAGCCAGGCAAATCAATAAATTCAAATGGAATTTTTGCTTGTTCATAAATATCAGTTAAAATAAGTGAACCTAGAATTTGGTTTTGTGTATACATAATTCTACCTATGTGAACACTTTTTTCAGCTTCACTGGCAAATACAGAAGAAAATATAAAAATAAGAATACAGTAAATTATTTTCAAAACTTGTTCCCTTTGCTTCCACATTATTTACATTATAATATATTTATAAAAATTATAAATATAGCGCTTTTGGCGTTGAGAATAATTAAGTATTTAGCTTTTAGTGTAGCTATTATACTAGGTTTTATTATAAATATGGAGTTTTTAGCTTTGTTAATATAATAATTTAGTTGCGTTTTCCAATTTTTTTGGCTGGATTTCCGGCAAAAATTTCACCATTGGGAATGTTTTTAGTAACTACACTACCCATGCCAATGACAGCTTGATTTTCAATACTAACACCATCAACAATGCACACATTTGCCCCAATCCAAACATCAGAACCTATCGTTATTCCTTTGGATGTGACTGTTTGCTCTTTTATGGATTTACTAAGGGAAATACCGTGATTAAAGGCATATATTTTAGTTCCATTAGCAATACGAGTATTTTTTTTAACTATTACCCCTTTTGCCCCACCATCTATATAAACTCCAGCATTAATACTTACACCATCTTCAATAATAATAGGGCCATGTAAAAAAGTTTCCGCACCAATAGAAACATTATTTCCAATAATAATATCTCTTCCAGGTTCTGCAAAGATATTTGCTAATGAAGAAATAAAACAATTTTCTCCAATTTTTACGGTTTCTAATTCTGTTAATTCTTTTTGAATTTCTTCTTGCCATGGTTTCGCCCATAACAAATGTTTCTCTTTTAAAGAATAATAAAGCCATGGCATATAATTTAAACGCCGTTTATGTTGTTCTATATATTTTTCCACTTATTCTGCCTTTTATAGAGTTTTTAATTCTACTTTTTTATAGCTAATCATTGTTCTTCTAGCATCAAATAAGCTTTTATAACTTTCATAACGAATTCGTAATTTTTCAGTTTCAGCTCGTACAGTAACAATTTTTTCAAGTAGCTCGATATATTCTGAATCTGCTTCTGCAAGTCGTTTTAATCTTGCTTCTGGTATTTTGTCAGCGGTCAACTCTATTCGATTCATTATTTTTGCTCGTACAGATGTGCGTAATAGTTCTAAACGCTCAGCTTCTTTTCTTTTTTCAACATATTCTAAACCAATTTTGTTGGCTAATTGAATAATCTCCTCTAGCCCTAATTCTTTTATTGGAGCAGCAGCAGGCTGATTTTGAAAATAATTTTTAGTTACTTTTTCTTCTGACAAATGTTTACCTTTATTTTAGAGAAGTAGTACTCATTTCCAACATACGTTCTAAAGCTAGTTTTGCAAGCGATCGGTTGGGTTCGTGCACTTGAATAATGTTTTGGGGGGTTCCGAGTTTTATTTGCTCTAAAGCCCAAGTTAAATGCGGTAAGTCTATTCTATTCATTGTGCCACAAAGACACATAAAAGGATTAATACTGATAATAGTTTTATCCGCATTTTCTTTTGCAATTCTGTTTACTAAATTAAGCTCTGTTCCAACTGCCCACTTACTTCCTGCAGGACTTGCTGCAATTGTTTTAACAATAAAATCAGTAGAACCTGCACAATCAGATTTATCGACAACTTCCATAGCACATTCAGGATGTGAAATAATTTTAAATTCAGGATCTTTTGCTCTTATGGCATCTATTTGTTTCGCAGTAAACATCATGTGAACAGGACAACAACCTTCCCAAAGCATTACTTTGGTAGTTTTTATCATTTCTTTTGCAAGTCCACCATAAGGTTTTTTAGGATTCCATAAATTCATCTCTTCTAAAGGAATCCCTAATTTTTTTGCAGTATTTCTTCCCAGATGCTGATCAGGATAGAAAAAAAGAACCTTTTTTTCTTGCAACGCCCAATCAACAATTTTTGTTGCATTAGAACTGGTACAAATAACTCCACCTTTACTTGCAACAAAAGCTTTTAATGCTGCGCTTGAGTTTACATAAGTAACAGGCATGATACTATCATGTCCCAAAGTTTCTACCAATTGATCCCACGCTTCAACCACGTCATCTGCATCAGCCATATCAGCCATATCACAGCCAGCACCTAGATCAGGCAAGACTACGGTTTGATTCCCTGTTTTTAAAATATCAGCGCCTTCAGCCATAAAGTGTACACCGCAAAAAACTATGAAATCAGCCTCAGATTGTTTTGCTGCATATTGTGCTAATTGCAAAGAATCTCCACGAATATCACTCAATTCAACAATTTCTGGGCGTTGATAATGATGCGCTAATATAACAAGTTTCTTTCCAAAGTAATTTCTAACGGCTTGAATTCGCGCCCGCAACTGAGTCTCTGAAAGTGTGGGGTAGGGAGCTGGTAAAGGAGATTGATACGCAATAGCCATGAAAAAGTCCTTCTAAAATAACCTATATCAAGTACAACTTTATCTTTATGACTTGAATACAACTTAAGCAATAACTCAAGACATGTTTTTTCAATTGGAAGTTTGCGAAGAAAAAAGAAAACAATATAGTTTGAGTGGTAAAATGTAAAATGACTCAGTTTCATGTTCTATTGGGGGAAAAAATGACTCTTCTTTCAGAAATTAAAACAATAGCTGTAATAGGTGCTGGGCAAATGGGAAGCGGAATTGCACAGGTCGCTGCCCAAGCTGGTTTCCAAGTGATATTATGTGACAATCGTTTAGAGGGATTAACAAAAGCAGTTCAAGGAATTGAAAAAAGCTTAACTAAATTATTTGAAAAAGGTAAAATAGAAGAACATCCCCCAGCAATTCTTGGAAGAATTAAAAAAGCTGTACAACTAAATGATATTGCCAATGCTAATTTTGTCATTGAAGCAGTAAATGAAAATGAAAATTTAAAAAAAGAAATATTTTCCCAACTCGATAAAATTCTTCCAGCAAACACAATATTTGCAAGTAATACAAGCAGTTTACCTATTACAAGAATAGCAACTACGACACAAAGAAGTAGCAAATTCATTGGCATGCATTTTATGAATCCAGTTCCTATTATGAATTTAGTAGAAATTATTCGGGGCCATGCTACTAGTGAAGAAACATATTTAATCACTAAACAACTTGCAGAAAAAATGCAAAAAGTTACTGTATGCTCTCAAGATTATCCTGGATTTATAATTAACAGAATTTTGATGCCAATGATCAATGAAGCCTTTTATACGCTTATGGAGGGCATTGCTACTGCTGAAGATATCGATGCTGGTATGAAATTAGGGACAAATCAACCTATGGGTCCTTTAACTTTAGCAGATTTTATTGGACTAGACACTTGTTATGCCATTATGAAAGTATTACATGATGGACTAGGCGACAGTAAGTACAGACCTTGTCCTTTATTAAAAAAATATGTCGATGCTGGCTATTTTGGAAAAAAAACAGGTCAAGGTGTTTACAAGTATTAATTAAACTATGTTATTTTTTTAAATTATGCAAAATATCGTTCCAGAACAAATACTTTATTATCTAAAAAAACAAAATCAAACTGATTATGCATTTTTAGTCTATCAAAACACTGTTTATTTTGCGCAAAATATAGTAACAAACGACTCCCCTTTAACAGCAGTAACAAAACTTATTCAAGGAATATCTGAGCAATATAAAGATAATGCACACTCAATTTTACGCAAAAAAATTTATACATCATACTTTCCTACTAATAAATGTCTAGGAATGATCAAAGTTGCAGCAAAAAGATTTGCATATTTATCAAGCTCACAAACTAATTTATTTCCTATTCCTTTTGAAATTATAGAAATTAAATATTCAATTCATTATGAAATAAATAACGATATCAAAGAGTTTTTACATGGACTTATGTTAAAAAATAGTAAGGAATGCATGCAAGCAGCACTTGCTTTGAAAGAAAAAGTAACAATTAAAAATTCTTTAGCTCTTTCAGATAGAAAAATTGCTGCAATTTTAGTTGATGAAAATTATAATGTTTTAGCTTATGGTTTAAATTCGAATGCAAAAAATAGAACAAGACATGCTGAAATTGATCTAATTTACAGATTTTACAATCAAAATAAAAAAAAATTACCTAAAAATAGTAAATTATTTATCACACTAAAGCCTTGTATAATGTGTTCTAATATGATAACCGAATGTGCTGAAGATATAGTAAACATAAAAGTATATTATTTTGAAAAAGATAATGGTACATTTTCAAAAAAAACCACACTAGATAGTGAAATAAAATGCAGTTTGGCTTCAAAGACTTCATCTAGCATTTTAGAACATCTATATTTGCTTAATTAAGGAAGTCCTTTTGCCTAATAATTTTTCTGAAAAAAAAATACATCCTTCTTTATTAAAAAGAAAAATTATTCATATCGATTTAGACGCTTTTTATGCTGCTGTTGAAATTAGAGATAATCCTTTGCTAAAAGGAAAACCAGTTATTATTGGCGGGCTCCCTCAAGAAAGAAGTGTTGTATGTACTTGTTCTTATGAGGCTAGAAAATTTGGAGTCCGCTCAGCAATGTCATCTGCAATGGCTAAAAAACTTTGTCCTCAAGCTATTTTTATTCGCCCACAATTTGAAAAATATAAAAAAGCATCTCAAATCGTTTTTCATATTTTGCAAAAATATTGTTCAACCATTGAACCTATGTCTCTTGATGAAGCGTATCTTGATGTTACGAATGAGTCTAAAGAATCCTCAGCCACTGCTATAGCCCAAAGTATTCGAAATGAAATATATTCAAATACACAGTTAACTGCATCTGCAGGAATAGCTCCAAATAAAATGGTTGCGAAAATAGCATCTGATATCAATAAACCGAATGGTTTAACCATAATAAAACCTAAAGATTGTTATTTTTTTATGCAAGATTTACCTTTAAAAAAAATTCCTTTTATTGGCCCAGTAACAGCACAAAAATTCGCAACTCACGAGCTCATCACTTGTAGAAATGTTATTGAAGCTGGAAAAGATTATATCATAGAACATTTTGGTGAATCGGCAATTTGGGTTTGGGAAAAAGCTCAAGGTATTGATGAAAGCGAGGTTTGTACTACCCATATTCGTAAATCTTTTGGTGAAGAAGAAACTTTTGCAAAAGATTTAACCAATGTTTCTGAAATACAAACCGAATTAAATCGCATAGCTAAAAGTTTATATCTAATATTAGAACGCAAAAATATAGCCTTTAAAACAATTTCAATTAAGGTAAAGTATAATAATTTTCAAGTTAAAACTAAGGCAAAAAGTTTTCCATTATACTTTAGCGATCTTTTCTCAATGCAAAAAATTTCCAATGAATTATTCCTTGAAATGGAAAAAACAGCTCTTCCTATTCGATTACTAGGAGTTTCTGTTTCGAATGTTATTAGTAAGAATGAGATGCAACAGGTTACTTTATTCCCTGATTATATTTAATTTTTAATCCAGTTAAATTGTCTAATTGAACTAACAGATAACAGATTTAGAATATAGTTTTTCATCTTATGAAAGAGTTTTTTTTACTTATTAAAAGTTTAATGAAACAGGAAAAACAAGGTGATTGCTAAATGAATTTAAATTACTTTTATTAAATATTAACTAGCATAAACTATTGCAAATTTAAAAATATTCCACTATTTTCCTTTAGTTACTTTTGTTAACTCCAAAATTCAAGGAAATAGTTTTATGAAAAGCTTAATGTTTGAAAGCTATGGTAATTCATCCGTATTAAAAATTGTTGAAGAAAATATCCCTATTCCTGCAAAGAATGAGGTCTTATTAAAAGTAAAAGCAGCAGGAATTAATCCTTTAGATTGGAAAATAAGAAATGGTGACTTAAAAATCATGACCGGAAATAAGTTTCCAAAATATTTAGGTTGTGAATTTTCAGGAATTGTAGAAAAACAAGGAAATGATATAACAGATAATATTGTTGGTAAAAGAATTTTTGGATACATGCCAAATACTATGGCTCCAGGGGCAATGCGCGAATACATCTGCGTACCAAGATCTAATGTAGCAGTTATACCAAATTCAGTTAGTTTTGAAGAAGCAGCTGGAGTTATTATAACATGTACCGCAGCTCATCAAGCTATTACAGAATTAGCGCAAGCAAAAGCAGGACAAAGTATATTAATCAATGGTTGTTCAGGCGGATTAGGATTATTTGCTCTTCAAATAGCTAAAAATTTGCAATTGAAAATTACAGGAACTGCTTCAGGAGATGGAATTGCTATTGCTAAAGAATTTGGTTGCCCAACTGTAATTGATTATAAAAAAACAGACGTCCTTGTTAGCAACGAGAAATATGACATTATTCTTGAATTATCTGGAAGAATGCCTTTTTCACAAGCAAAAAAAATAATGCAAGATAAATCAGTTTTTATAAACCCTTCGCCTGATTTAGGAAGTATTATTTTTTCAATTTTTCATAATTTATTTTCAGGAAAAAAAATTAAACTTTTAATGACAAAATATTCACAAGAAAAACTAAATTTATTAATTGATTTAATGAATAAAAATTTAAAAATTAAAGTGAATAAAATATATCCTTTTTCTGAAGTTATTAAAGCTTATCAAGAAACTGAAATAAAAAGTCCCATAGGAAAAAATATTATTAAATTTGATTAATGTTTTTCATTACAATTTCTTACCGTTGCACTACGATTAAATAGAGTTCCTGTTGAATTTACACACAAAGGAAAATCAGAAAGTGAAAAATCTCTTACAAAAAATGGGCTACTCCAACCAAATAAATAAGACTGTAAACTTATAGTAATTTTCTTTGCAGAAATTGGCACTAAAGGTGTTACCGTAAAATTACTTTTTTGCCCCCACCAACTATGGAAATTTTCTATCTCACCATTTTTATGCTCAACAACTATTTCTATAGAAGAGTTGTACCATCCATCATTAACAAAAATAATGCTTCTTCTTTTAGTTCCACCTGCAGGAACTTGTGCATCTAATTTATCTTGCTCAATTTTAAATTCTGTAGCATTAATAAGATTATTATAACTTTCAAGTGCTTTCTCTCTTTCACGCTTTTCAAAGTTGTCAAAAGATTCTGCTAGTACTTTACTTCCTTCTGAAATAGTTACACTTGAATTATTTTTTTTATGATCAGTTTTGTTTAAATTTATAAATGAAATATTATTTTTCTGTAAAACTAATTGATCCTCCATATTTTTCAAATTTATTTTTATTTTACTGTTTTCATATTCTAAAGAATAATTTTTTAAATTTCCTTTTTTAAGTGGCTTAGTGTATAACTTATTTGAATATTCATCTAGAAAATAGTAATTTCCTAAATCATCTGAACCTAAGTATTTTTTTGTGGAATCAAATAAAATAATGATATCTTTCTTAATATCATACCATGCAAAAGAACCATAAGAATCAGTTAAAGATAAAACTTCAAAATGTTTTTTATTTGATAATAAGATTTTTTGCATGACTTCACTTAAATCAATTGCTTTATCCTCTGAAAGAGAGAAATTTACACCTGTAAGAAAAAACTCTCCTTCAGTATTCGGAGTATATAAATATCTACTATTTGTTAAAATAACTGGCTTATGATTTACAATTGAAATTGATTTAATATCACTTAATTCATTACAATTATCACAAATTTTTACTTTTGTAGCTTTTTGTTGATTTTCTTCCCTCTGGTATAAAGAAAGACTAAGTGTTTTTGGATCACGACTTGTAAAATAATAAACAAATTTACCATCACTTTTTTTCAGAAAACCAGCATATTCAGAAGACAACATTTCTTTACTTTCTTCATTCGATAAAACAATTAGTTTTCCACCGGGAATTTCTTCACTCGAATTGATAAACCAAGCAATTAAATCATTATTCTTATCAGTAACTTTTACAGGTTGGCTAATATGAAATGATCTTTGTACTTTTAAAAGTGCTTCAATCAATCTTGGTTGCATTTTAAATCTAGCACTTTCTTTAACATCTATTTTAAGTAAATTTCTTATTTCGCCGATCCTTGCAATGGTAAATTCCCAATCTCCAAATATTCCAGGGATAGAAGATTCAGAATTTTTATAAATCAAAGTATTGTGTTGAATATCAAAAAATGGTTCTGAATTTCTACTCACCTGGACTATAGGAATTGTATTTTCTTTATTTGTAACAAGTAAGTTTTGTTTAAAAATGAGACCACTTTGTTTGTCATAGTAATATACTAAATTATCTTTTTTTCCTAGAAGGCTAAATTTACTGAAGTTAAAATATTGTTCATTTAATATGAAAGGAGAATAAAGTTCATTTTTTCCAAAATCATACCATGCAGATTTATCTATACCATTTTGTTTAATATGATTTACTTTTATTAATCCTTCATGCTCAGGGAATGTAGCAGCTAAATTTTTTAACTCATTCAAAAACTTGCTTTGATCAGATTCTGTAACTTCTGTTTCAAAGATATTCGTAATTTTCCCATTACTTGGATTAATTTGATATGTTTTATTATTTTCTTTTATGGTCAAGTTTTTCTGCATTTTTCCAGAAATGAATATTTTTGTATTTTCCCCTATAGAAAAAGAATTATTTTTGACAAATTTAAGTGGATTTTTTAAAGACGAAAGATCAATGGTCCAAACATCATTCGTTTTAACAAATAAGCTATAAGTAGCATTTTTTCCGACTTCAAGAGTATATTTCCCATTTCCACCATCTATATTATACCTTATTTTATTAGTATACTCTGAAGGAATAACTGGAGTTAATAAGGTTCTATTCTTGTTATCTAATGCAATATGAATATCACTATTTTCTGTTTCAAAATGCAAATTTCTAACTGAATATTCAAATAAATCAACAAAGTAGCGAAACACAAATTGTGCATTTTTGTTCTCAGAAATTTTATTAACAGCCTCTAATTCGGAATTATGTCTTGTCATAATACCTGGAGTATAAGAATATGTATATGATATAGTTTTTTCCATTAAAAAAGGAAGTACGATTGCAGTATTTTCATCTAGAGTAATTCTTGTAACAGAAGGTAAATCTAATGTCTCACGGATATTGAATTTATTAACAGGATCTGGGGTAGGAAATTTTGAACTTCCTTGAAAGTTTGAAAAGTAACTATTAAAAATTCCTTTATGCCAATTTTTTGTTTTATGCATGAAGTGTGATCCATAAGTTATTTTAATTTCAGTACCCGAGGTAAAATCAATTTTTTTAATCACGGCTGAATTTAAATTTCCTGAACAATTACCAGTTCCAGATTTTGAGTAACTACTATGAGCCAGTGAAATAATATTCAAATTTGGTGAACAATCAGATAGTTTTCCATATCGAGAATGATCTTTTAAAAATTCATTAAAAAATTTTGCAATTTGAATGGATTCCTCTTGCGCTTCTATCGCTGCACTTGCAAAACCTGTAAAACCGATGGCAAGACCAGCAAATGGAGTTCCTATATATCCCAATACGGAAGAAGCAACACCTTCTCCTAAAGCTAAACTTCCTAAAGACATCGAAGCATTAATAGTATCAAACGAAAATTGGGTTGCAAAAATCCCTTTTTGCGATCCTACGGCGTAGGAATATTCAAATGCATCAAGAGCAGCTGCTGCAACAGAAAATCCTGGAGTTAGATATCTTGCAGCTGTTAATTTATTAACAACCTGATCAACTCTTGGCATGAAATTTCCTTCATTAGTAATAACATTTGTTTTAATTAATGCTGATATCATTTCTTCAGTTTGTTTTATTTTTTGCAAAATATCTGTGGTTAATTGAACATCAATAAGATAGTTTTGTGCTTTAATCAGTTTACTTAATGCCGGATCATAAGAAGATTCATCTTCACCATTACTACTATTCTTTTTATACATACCATAAATGGTTTGTGCTAATAACAAAGGAGTTATTCCTAGACCATCTCCTTCTCCCATATTTTTAATCACACCATTTTCATCAGTTTTAATGGGAATATTTTTCACATTTTGTATTTCATTGCTAAAAGCATTCCAAATTTGATTTATTCTTATTGATTCATCGGTCGAAAGTTGTATATTTTTCTTTAATTCACCTGTTTCACTATTAATAAATGATATTTGCTTTTCTTGCGCATTTAGAGTTGATAAAATTGGTGCAAAATTTTTACTTAGTTTGTATTTATTCCTTGCATTTTCAGTAAATTCTTTAATATATTTCGCATATTTTTTTGCCTCAGCTTTTGTACTATAAATTTTTTGCATAGATTTTAAAGTACTTGGCAAATCACCCAATGGTCCAGAAGAGCCTTCTTCAACTATTTCGTTTAATTCAAATGCAACACTTCTTAAATTATCTTTATTTTCACTTAATTTTTTTAAGTCGAGATCCTCAGGTAAATATGTAGCTTTAATTGTTAAAAAATCTTGTTTATTTTTCCTATAAACATAAAATTTATCACCTTCTTTATGACCTGTATATTTATTGTCATGTAAGTAAAATTTATCGCCATTTTTATCAACCCGAACATCTGTGGTTCTAATACTTACTATTTGAACAGGAATTTCTAAGTCATTTAAAGAAGTCAATAAATTTTTTGCATAGTTTTCTAAAAGTAAAATGTCATTTGCATTTTTTGATGGATTACAACTAACTAAACTTATGTAGTCTAACCTTTGTGAGTTTGTCGTTTTAAATAAATTATCTTTTATTTTTTTTGCCAATAAGTCTGCTGCTATGCCACCAATAAGAAGGCTATTATTAACTTCTTTTGAATGCCCTACTACATGTATTTCAATTTTATTTTTTAGATCTCTATTCAACTCTCTTTCATTTATTAAAGAAACCTCATTTTCATCTTCCACATCTGATTCTGACATTTCTTTTAGTTTTTCAATTCTATCCTTCTCTTTTTCAGAAATATATTTATCAAAATTATCATTTTCTACAAAATAAAGTTCAGAATTTTCTTTTAATTTATTATAAATATTTTTAGCAGCAGTTTTAGTATTTTCGTCTTGCCCTAATTGTAAAATAAGATTTTGACGACTTTTTTGAAAATCAGAACTTCTTTTAAACCAACTTGAAACAGAAGCCTCTGGAGTAAAAGAATTAAATATTTTGTTTAAATACATTATTTCTGCTGAAGGATTAATTTTTGCAACTTTATCTAATATTTTATTATATACGTAAGGCCCAGAAATAGAAATTGTAGAATCAATATTTGTCATTAAGGTATCGTATCGATAAAAATTTTCTGCACCTTTATTTACAGTATTTGTTTCCTTTGATGGTAATTTAAATCCTGGGTTATTTTTTTCATTTGTAAAAATTTGTAAATAATTACTTTTTATTAGATCGATAAGTTGTTGCAGCCAATGTTCATTACTATGAATAGAATGACTTAAAATAAATGAATTATTACCGCGTATAATTTTAAACTCACCTTCGCGCACATATTGATCTTCTAATTTAAAAAATAAATTATCTACATTTAAATATTTTGGATCTTTTGCAATTCTTTCAATTTCTTCTGGCAAGTTTTTAATAGCTTCTTTCACATTTGGATCTAAATTTGATAGATTTAAAAGAAAATTTATTTTAGATTTTAATAGTTTTAATGAATTATTTTCAGTTATTTTGTATGATGGAATTAAGTTTTTATTATTTAATATAATTTCGTTGAAAAATGCCTGAGTAATCAGACTAAGTGAAAGATCTTTCGCTAATGGTAAATCAAAATAATTTTTCAAAGTGCTATTTTTGGCTATTAACTCATAAATAGGAATCATTGTTGGAAGTAAGTCAATATCTGCATATGCTCCAGCAAACTTATCTACTATATATAAACGAAAAATGTCTGAACCAGCAGCAAAGTTAAACCGCAAATCAAGTTCATGTTCAAATATTTTTAACATATCCCAGTTTGCAACTACATTCCGAATATTTTTGAATTTTAAATTGTTAAAATTTTTCTCTAAATATTCAATATCCTGATTCATTTTTTTAACATTTTCTAGGTATTTTTTTTCAGCTAATTTTTCATTTGGTTTTTTATAAATTTCTTTATCAATAAAATTTGCTCTAATTGTGTCTTTAGTTGCATTTTTATTTTTTATTAGTTCTTGGGAAAAGTATTCTAATAACTGGTTTTGTAATTCAACATATTTATCAGAAAATCTATTTTCATAATTTATTTCATATTTATATTTTGCCAATGTGATATCTAAATACTCTTTAAAACTTTTTTGTGTTTCATAAGTAAATAAATTTTGAGAATCATACCAAATTTGTACTTGATAATCAGGATTTATTTTTGCCCAAATTTTTACATAATCAATTTGTGCTTCACCCAATGGCCCCCCTAACCAAATAAAGTGCAAATTCTTAGCTACAGGTTTTGCAGTACTTATGTATAGTTTTTCTAGATTCGCCGCTAATATCTTATACTTCTGATAATAGACACTATCAAAGTAAGGTCGGGGTAACTCATTTATGAACTCAGATAAAAATTTATACTGCTCCTCAACTGTTTTGCCCTGAAAATTACTTAATTTGTCAATCGTATTAAAATCATAATTACTTGGTACGCTAATTTCATTTTTCATAGACTCTTTAAATTCTGCTATGAATGAACTATCTATCACAATTGTATCATTAAAATTTTTACTTAAGTGAACGTATTTTTCTGTATTTTCTTTTTGATTTTGAGTATTTTTTTCACAACCATTTAAAAAAATGAAGTAGAAAAATAAAAATATGAACTTGTAAATTTTATTTTTTATAAACATAGCGATCCTATATGAAATATGTTTTTGTTTTAAAATCATTTGGATTGAGTGTCGGTGGATATTTTATTAACTAATTAATTTTACTAAATAAACAAACTCAAATCCATATAAATTTGTTTATTTATAAATAACTAAAAAAAAATAAAAATCAAACATTTTTCTAAATTAAATTAACAGAGTTATAAGTATTTAAAAATTTAAGAATTTATTCTCTCCATGAAAAATAAATTATAATTCATATATTAGTTTCAATTTTTTTTATAATTTCAAAATGTTAAAAATTTTTATTCGTTTATTTAGATTATTTTTGTCACTTTTTTTTACTTGTATTTTCATTTTTAATATATTTTATATTTTTCAGCACAAATTAAGTCAACAAAAATTAAAACTAATTTTTACAAAATAGATCCCAAAATATATATATGAAATTTTTTTTATAAAGACATTACATCACTATAACAAAAATGGACATTGGGAAAAAATAATTCTAGAAAATCAAGATATTTTCGGGGTGGATAGTTAAAAATCAAGAAATTTTTTATTCTCCAGCAGCATTTTATGCTAAAAAGAAAATATGTTTCTGCTTAATTTTCTAGAGGTATTTTCTTATGTCTATAGATCATCAATATTTAACCAAAGAACAAATTAAAGTAATAAGTTTATCCTCATTTGGTGGAATGTTAGAATACTTTGACTTTGTTATTTATGGTTTTTATGCACATATAATTGGAGAAGTTTTTTTTAACTCATCATCCCTTTTAGTAAATCAATTGCAAGGATTTAGTATATTTGCATTAGGTTACATAGCACGCCCCATTGGTGGTTTTATCTTTAGTCATATTGGAGATACGCAAAGCAGAAAAAAATCATTCCTCTTTACTATCTTTCTTATGGCCTGCTCGACATTTTTTATTGGTTTTCTTCCCACTTATTCACAGATTGGAATACTTGCACCTATATTATTAGTAGGTCTGCGTTTTGTCCAAGGCTTTGCAGTTGGAGGCGAGCTTCCTGCTTCAATTACTTATGTTTTTGAACATGTTCCAAAACAAAAAAGAGGTTTTGCCTGTGGAATTCTATATTTTGGAGTGATTGGAGGAATAGTATTAGCCTCAATTACATCAACTTTAACTTTTCATTTTTTTCCTCACGCCATCATTCTAGATTGGGGATGGAGAATACCATTTATATTTGGTGGAATATTGGGGATTGTTGGATTAATTTTACGGAGAAATTTAGTTGAATCATCTATTTTTGCAAATATTTATTTAGCAAAAAAAACTGTTAAATATCCAGTATGGGAATTATTTAAAAACTACAAAATGAATTTGCTTTCTGGAGTTTTTATTACTGCATTTTCCGCAATTGTTACTTCATTAGCATTTTATATCCCAAGTTACTTACATGCATACTATGGTTATAATGAATCACAAGTGCTATTTATGAATACCCTTTCTGTTATCATTCAATGTTTTTCTATTATTGTTATGGGAAAATTAAGCGACTATATCACAAGAAAAACAATGGCCACTATTGCTACTATTTTATTTTTCTTTTTAACACCATTTCTCTTCAATTTGTTAGGCACTAATAATGGAGCAATTTTGTGGAGTACAAGTATTTTTCTAGGTATTATTTCAGGCTGTATTGTAGGGTGCATTGCTTCTTTATTAGCAGAGTTGTTTCCTACCAATATCCGTTTTTCTGGAATTTCAGGTTCGTTAAATCTTGCCACTGCATTTTTTGCGGGACCAGCTCCACTCATTTTTGATTTTTCTATTAAATTTTCGCAAAATATTTTACTGCCTGGATTTATCGTCAGCCTTTTTGCTCTTATTGCTTTTTTATTTATTCGTAATATGCAACCACAGTTGGAGAAAATATGAAGATAATAAAATATTTTGCATTTAGTATAATTTTCCTTAATTTCATAGTTTTTTTCACAAGAGAAAAATAATTCAACAAAACTTCCAACCAAAGAAGAAAATTCAAACAATGCTGAACCCAAAAAAAGTATTTTAGATAAAGTTAAATTAGTTAATGCTGAAATTAAAGCAAGCATAAACACTGCTGGAGAAGCCGAACAGGATCAGGAAAAACATGGGATTGATAAAGCCAATAGTAATAGCGAGAATTCTGGGGAAGAAAAATCAACCCCACGATAATATATCTTTCGTTATTTTCATTAAAATCTTTCACTTGTTATTTCCGCATTCATATTTTCCCATATTGTATATGGTTCAAAATAGTGTGAAATATTAATCCCTTTCTTTTTAAGAACTTCAGAAATTGTTTCATTTTTAGATTCAATCTTAACTGATATTTTTTCAAATTTTTCTAAATTACTATTATCTTTTAAATCAAGGCGGTTATTAAGTTTATTAGTATTATATAAACATTTTACCTCACCCTTATTATCAACCATAATTAAAGAATTTTTAGTGCAAATATTTTCGCCAATTTGTGTATCATTTTCTAGAATAGCATATAAATATTTATAACTTGTTAAACTAAATTTAACATATTGAATTGCAAATTTTGGATCACTTAACTTACTGTCTTCATTTGTAAAAGGAATTTGAATTATCCTATCAATTTTATCTAATTGATTATTGTCATCAAAAAAATAAATATTACAATTATAAGATTTTTCTTTATTGTCATAATGAGAATCTACAATTGAATTTTTTCCATATGGTCTGCACAATTGCTTATTACCTACAATTTTACTTACCTCTATTGCTCTTTCATTTTTATTTTTTTCAAAATTATTAATAATATAAAAAAAATCAGAAACAGAATCTCTTGGGTAATTGTTGCCATATAATCCTATATTTTTTATTTTTCTATCCAGATCTTCTCTCAAATATTCCATTAATAAAAAAAATTTTCGATCAGAATTTAA
The DNA here is from genome assembly GCF_029873255.1 of Pigmentibacter sp. JX0631. Taxonomy (NCBI): domain Bacteria; kingdom Pseudomonadati; phylum Bdellovibrionota; class Oligoflexia; order Silvanigrellales; family Silvanigrellaceae; genus Pigmentibacter; species Pigmentibacter sp. JX0631. The sequence continues at coordinate 1,185,926 of NZ_CP123622.1, forward strand.
ATTAATATTTATTATATTATTTAATTTTCCACCTGTTTTACCAATTTCAATTTTATATGAATTATAATTAATTTTAAATTCTAGTAATTCAATATTAATAAAATTTTTTTCATTTTCATTTATTTTTTTAATTTTTAAAATTAAATCATCTTTAAACTTTATCTGTTCATTTTTACTTTTTTTATCTTCCTTTATTTTATACTCAATCGCAAAATTACTTTCAGGATTATTTTGTGTATCATTATTTTCAGAATATAAGATAAATTTCTGGTTATTTATACTAATTTTTTTATTTTCTAAGTCAAATTCTTTCCCAAAAATTTTTATTTTATTAAATTCAAATTTGCAATTTTCAGCATATAATATTTTATTGTCACGCATTAAAATATTTTTAAATTCTCTTTCTCCACAATACAAATTATAAGAAACTGAATTTTCAATATTACTTTCATTTTTTTGATTAAAATTTACATACAAAACTTTGTCAAATTTTTGCGAAACATTATCTTCATCTTTTTTCTTTCCACAACTTGAAGTAAAAAAAATTATTAAAATGATATAAACAATTTTCATTTGCCATCCTTATAATAAGTTATTTTCAAATAAATAATATATGCAGATTTATATAAACCTGCATATTTTTTTTATTTTAATAATTTACTTTAAAACTTAATTACTTTTACTCTTCAAGTTTACTTATTGGGAAAACTTGAAAACCATAATTAGGTGAAGTATATATCATATAATAAGTAACTCCTCTATTATTCCAATTATTTTTTTCATTAAATTCAATGGTATTACATGCTATACTTTCTATATTACCATTTTTTGCTTCATTATAAACTTTACTAATATTTGCCAAGTTTTCTTTATTAGTATTATTTATATTTAAAGACCTTATTACCAAATCTTCTTTAACAAAAAAGCAGTTTTTAATTCTATCATCATTTTCAGCATAATTTTTGATGCTTAAAGTATGAGTATCACTACCAATACTAATTTCATTTCCATTCGTATCCTCTACTTTATTCCCCTTTACGATTTTATAATTTATATCAAATGCCTCTGGAGCGGGTAAATTATTAAAAGTAACAGCTAATTGTTTACCTACTATAATTTTATTTACATTTGTAACGTCTGGATTTTTTAATTTTGGCTTTCCTGTATCATCATCAATTTTTGGTAAACCAGTTTTAGGATCTATTTCAAAACGCCCTTCTGCAAATTGTGCTTCGTGTAATTCTAAAGATAATGTTTGAAGATTTTCACCTATTTTACCATATAAATACCTAGTATTTCCTGCGGGGTCAGAATTAAATTGAGCACTACTAGATTTTCCTTTACTTAGGACTATTGAAAAATCTCCTTTAAAAATTTTATTTTCAATTTCTTTTTTCAAAATGATTTGCGTAACTAAAATGTTGCAGTTATAATCTTCATCACTAAAATACGCTATTGTATTATATATTTTTGTAATTGTTTGCCTTTTAAGTTCAACAACACTATTATCTTTACGCATACACTTTACTTGCGTAGTAATTTCGTAATCAGAATTATTTACTTGATTATTACTGAAGTTCACAGTAAGTTCTTTGTAAGTTTTAACTTGTAGCTCTTCAGTATTATGTTGTTTTTCTCCACCTTTTTTACAACCTGTGGATGCTAACGCTATAACTAGCAGACTACCTGTAACAATTTTTAGCATTTTAGACATATTATCTCCGTTATCTAGTATAAAAGTACTTAGCCAGATTCAGCCCGATTATTAATGAATGTAAGAACTGTCAAATTTATAAATAATTAATTTTACTGTTTATATTACATTTTTTTTAAGAGCTCAGAATTAAAATAAAAATTTTAAAAAAAATAAAAATTTATAAATTAAAACATTAATTTAAATTTTTTATTTGTGTAAAATGAACAATAAAAAATACAATTTCGAAGCAATAATTTAAAAATTAAATAATTTTATATATTTATTAATAGTATTATACATTTATAACAAATTTTAAATAGCTAATGTTCTCAGGCGCCTCTCAACCTATGGACTTATATATATTTCTATAGAAGTAATAAAGTTTTTTAAACAATTAATATTATTAAAAAATAGTGAATTTTTTATAAAATTTCAATTTTTTTTCCTATCGACTTCACCCACACTTTTCTGCTATAAATCAGAGTGAACTTTTATTCATCATCCTTTTTCCTGAATAAAGGTTATAATATTAGGAGGTTATAATGTCGGTAGTTAACCAAGAAGACAAAAAGGTAACACGTTTTATGAAAGCTAGAGCAAAAAATTTAGTTGTTGCAGGGGTTTCCGTTGCAGCCTTATTTGGAGTCACTTGTGCAGGAGTACTGGTTTTCAAACCAGAAGCTGTTAATAACATTACTAAAAGCCTAACAGCCCAAGCTTCAAATGGGTATGCATTACCACAAGCTACTGTTCAAACAGCAAATCCTGATACGGCTTTTTTGAAATCCTTTAAGAAGGTATTTTCGGGTATTGCAAAGGATAGCAGACCAGCTTTGGTATTCATCATTGCTGAAAAAAAAGTAACAGTACAGCAAAATGAATTTCCATTTCCTGATGATTTCTTTTTTCCTTTTATGCCGCCTCAATTTAAAGGGCCAAAAGGCCAAAAAGATAAAAGACAATCTGTTGAAACAGATGGTGGTTCTGGATTTATCGTCGATTTAAAAAGCGGTTACATTATAACAAATAACCACGTCATTGAAGGCGCTGATAAAATTACAGTAACAACTTATGATAATAGAAAATACAAAGCTAAGGTTGTTGGAACAGCCAAAAATTTAGATATTTCTGTTCTAAAACTTGAAGATTTCAAACCATCAAATGAATTAAAACAAGTTAGTTTAGCAAATTCAGATGAAGTAGAAGTGGGCGACTGGGCGATAGCATTAGGAGCACCTTTTGAATTACCCCAAACTCTTACCATGGGTGTTGTCAGTGCCGTTCAAAGATCAAGTGATACCTTAGGAATCACTGGAGCAAATAGTTTCATCCAAACAGATGCGGCCATCAATCCAGGAAATTCAGGCGGTCCTCTTGTTAACTTAGATGGACAAGTCATTGGAATGAATACTGCTATTTATTCAAAAAATGGAACTAGCGTGGGTATTGGTTTTGCAATTCCTTCAAATACTATTCGTTTAGTTGCAGAATCAATTATTAATAATGGTAAATTTAAACAAGTTTACTTAGGTGTTGAAATGTATGACCTCAATCGTTTTGGTACAGCTGCCATGAAAGACATGAAAGTTGATCCAAATACTGAAGGGGCATTAGTTATCCGCGCCGTTCCAAAAAGTCCTGCAGCCCAAGCTGGTTTAAAACCATACGACATCATTCAAAGTGTAAATGGCAAACCAGTTAAATCTAGTATTGAAATTCAAAGACAAATTATCTTCTTAAAACCTGGTTCTGAAGTTAAATTAGGTATTTTAAGAGAAGGAAAAAACATTGTTTTAACAGCTAAAGTAGCAGAACTTCCAAATAAACAAGACATCAATGAAGCAAATGCTGATGATAATTCGAGTGATTCTAAACAAGAAAGATCCATGGCTTCAGCTTATGGGTTAATGCTCTCGAATAAATCTTCAGGATCTGATAAAGGTGTTTTGATTACTGGTGTGCAAAACGGCAGTCCTGCAGCACAAGCTGGCTTAAAACAAGGAGATCTTATCCTCAAAGTCAACAAACAAGCAGTAGCTTCCGTAAAAGAGTTTGAAGATATCTTGAAAAAAGCGAAAAAATCAGGTGAAAATTCTCCTATCTTTTTACTCGTTGCCAGAGATGACGGTTCAAGTTTAGCAGTCATCTTGCCACCAAACAGTTAATATTAAAACTTTGAAGGTAGATGTTTGGTTTCTGGAAGATATGAACAACAAATTAAAATTATTGGCATTCACCTCGCAGGAACCAACACAAAAAAGTCCGCGATAGTTCGAACTTCGGTTCAACTGTCGCGGATTCTTTCAGGCCTACCAAATCAATATGAATTTCAAATTTTAAAAAATGCCTTGGCTGCTTATTTTCCACAATTGCCAATTGAACCGATAGAAACAGGACATCAATGGCGAAATTGTATTTCACCCTTATTTTGGGAAGCATTTACTCCCGACTTAGGCGCAACTTCATATCAAGACTCTGACAATAGACTTCTTGAAGCGTTAAATGATCTTGGTGGAGCACAAATTTTTTGTATCGATGCGCCTTTGTCTTTGCCCCCATGTCTTAATTGCAATTTAATTTGCCCTGGCACAATGGAATGTCCAACAAATACTGTTTTACATATGCGAAAAGAATGGGAATTTAGTAAAAAAATATTCAAAAAAATACGTTTACCTCAGCCATATGTTGACAGATATTTTGAAGTTTTTGCTAGAAATCATTTTGAAAAAAATATCATTCCAACAGGACTTGAGTTTGAAGCAATAATGTCGAGCAGCAAAGCACCTTTAACAGCGAGAGCCATTCGACTCGCAAGAGAAATTCAATCCAGATATCCGCATGCTCTTATTTTAGAAACAAATTCACATGCAAGTACTGTTGGCTGGGCTTTAATCTGTGGTGAAAAAAATGTTAAATATAACTTATACAAAAGCCCCTCTCAAGGAGCAAAGCAACGGGCTCAAATTCTGCAAAATTTAGAAACTTATCGATTTGCTGTAAGAAGTGCTGGGATACATGAACTGTTACTCAATGAAATTCATTACCACTTAGAAGTTTTTCTTGCTGCAATGTCTGCACAAAGTGCTTGGGGATTACTGACTGGTCTGGTAGTAATCAACCCAGAGTTTTTAACTCTAAATGCCTCTTCTCCATTTAGAGGCTGGCCCTGTATTCCTAAAGGAATTATTTCGCATGCAAGATCAAAAATATCTGAATAAAATTAGTGGTTGGATATTAACAGACGGCACTTGGTATCCTACTGAAGAATGGTGGCATATCAGTTCTATTTACGATTTAAAAGAACAAGGCTTCCCAAGTTTACAAAGTAAAGAAACAAAAGAAATTTTAGACTCTGGAGACGAATCGAATATTCGTGATCATCTCGCAAATTTAGGTTTCATTAAAATTTCTCGTAGTCAAATAGATGGAATTAAATTAACAGTCCCACAACTAATAACGTTACAAAATTTACTTTCTTTGTGTGACCCTGACGATGAAATTGGATTATTAGGAAGTAATGGTTCTATCAAACATATACGTATTGCCAGAATTATGAAATTAAAAAATCCAAATATATTATTTGATTAAAGATGGTTAATTTTAAAAAATAATTTGTACTATTGATATTGATTGAAATTAATCTGTATTGCCATCTAATAATGTAGGAGAATCTAATATGTTGATCATTGAAAAAATTTAATTTTTTTAATATTTTATTTTTAAGATATCAACAATCATGATTTTTTGCTCTAAGATATTTTTCCTATTAAATTATAAGGGAACAAGAATTAGCTTCGATTATACTAATGTCTTTTTTCGAATTCTATGGGCAATTCTGAGATCTTTAATGTGTTGTCTTCTTCAATAGCTTCAGCAGCTGGGGCTTTTTTCAATCAGTAAAAACAATATGTGCTTTTTTCCCATTGCAATAAGCAATGTGCGCAATGGTTTCTAACGTAAGATTACCGGAGCCTTTGAGGATTTTTGAAGCCATAGATAAACTCAAGTCATGCTCTTTTGCAAAGCTTCTAAACCCAAGATTATTTTCAGCCATCACTTTTGAAACGAATTTAGAGATGTCTTCTTGAAGAAGTCTTAACGTTTCTAATTCTTGCTCTGCTTCTTTGTCTGCTGCAGCAATTTCTTCTTCTGAAAGAAACTCTTTAAAGACATCATCCACATTTTTAAGTCGTATAGTCATGAATGCCCTCCTTTAATAATTTATTCCTTCGAGTTTTTGCTCTCTCGATATCTGCTTTTTGCGTGGATTTATCACCTCCAATTAAGATCACCGTTAACGTGTTGTCGATAAATGTGTAATAAATCCGAAACCCACTGCTTAAATCCCTAAGTTCGTAAACCCCTTCCCCTAAAAATTTAGAGGCTGGAGAACCGAGTTCTCTTCCTTGTAGCTGCAACATTCTGATAAGTTTTCTGATTTTTTTAGCATCGTTTTTATCTTTCAAACTTTTTAAAAACTCAGATAAAACATCTTGTTTGCCGTCCTCGCAATATGCTTTCACTTCAATTTCCACAGCAACTACTCCTTGTTGTTCGGCATAAGAGAATGATACTTTATAAAGAATCACTTGTCAAAGGGTTTTCGCTGAAACATATATATTATATTTTCAGGTACTTATAGCACCCTTTATTAAATTGAATTTTTTTTAGATCTGAACTTGTAGCTTTGACAGCAAACAAAACGAATCGACTAATACAATATATTATACTACTATAAAATATATTAGAAGGATGTCGATGTGATATATGAATGGGAACACAAGTTTTGGTCAGAAAAAGAAAGCTCTCCGCCCGTAAAAGAATGATTCGATAACTTAACTCTTGAACAGATGACAGCAAATTTAAAAGAGTTGGGATAAGAGTTCTCAAAAAAGAGACATCAAAATAGCTCGTGAACGTCTCGCAAAATTATAAGGTGGTAAGTTAACATGAAAGTAAAAAATTTTAATGATTATCTGAAAACAAGACTAAACGACACCGAAATTGCTGAAATTGAAGCTCAAGCAGAAAGAGAGTTTCAAGCATTAAAAGCATTACAACAAGGTGTTGCAGAGGCTATCAATGCTTATATGAAAAAAGAAAATATCGGATTTAATGACATGGTTCGAAAACTTGATATTAGCCCCTCAAAACTCTCTAAAATTAAAAAAGGAAAGGCGAATTTAACTCTTGCAAGTATTGCGCACATAGCGGCATTGCTAAAACAAAAGCCAGTTTTTTATTTTAAAAATGATATAGAAAATGATTTTCAAATCTACGAATCAAAGTATCACAGTAAATCTTCCGTTTAAAACATTTCTTCTAAAAGACTAAAACATATCTAGAAAAGAAGATAAGAATAAATTAACAATTAAAATTAATTTTCAGGAATTATTCTCAACATTAATCATTTTCATATATTATAAATTCTGCTTAACTTCTCTAATATTGGACACTCTGGTCTATCATTTCCTTGGCAACAATTAACTAAATTTTCTAATGTATTTAACATAGATTTTAGTTCATCCATTTTACTTTGTAATTTTTCAATATGTTGTTGGGCTATCTTTTTTACGTCTTGACTACTTCTTTTTTTATTTTTCCATAAATCTAAAAGTTTTTTTATTTCAATTATTGAAAAACCTAACTCACGTGCTGTTTTGATAAACAATAAAACTTGAATATCATTTTCTTGATATAAACGATAACCAGCCTCAGATCTTTTTAATTTTGTTATTAATCCTTGTTCTTCATAATAACGAATCATCTTAATATGAATCCCACTTTTCTTTGCAGCTTCACCAATATTAAAAAAAGACATAGTAACTTTTTCTTTCAGTTTTAAATATTTTTACTTTAACTTCCATTTTTTTAATAGTAAAGAATTTGTAACAACACTTACACTACTAAAAGCCATAGCAAAACCAGCAAACATAGGATTTAAAAATCCTAAACTAGCTAAAGGAATTCCTAAAATATTATAGATAAAGGCCCAAAATAAATTTTGTTTGATTTTTTTATAAGTTTTTTTTGAAATATCTATCGCTTCAAAAACTAGAGAAGGATTGTTATTCATTAAAGTAATACCAGAAGCATGAATAGCTGCATCCGTTCCAGATCCCATAGAAATTCCTACATTTGCTGTAGCAAGAGCTGGAGCATCATTAATTCCATCACCGACCATAGCAATGAATCCATACTTTGATTTTAAATTTTGAATTATACTTAATTTTTCATCAGGTAATACATTAGCATAAACTTCATCAATACCAACCAATTTTGCAACATAATTGGCACTTCCTAAATTATCTCCAGATATCATTACTGTTTTAATATTCAAAGATTTTAATTTTGCAATCGCCTCACTCGCATTACTTTTTATGATATCTCTAAAAATAAAAATACCTAGTAATTTACCACTTTCATTGTTACCTTCTATCAAGTAAGAAATCGTACTGCCAAAATTTATATTTTTAGCAACTAATGCATTTTGATCTTCACTTAAAAATAAATTATGTTCTTGTAATATTTTCTCACTACCTAAAATAAATGATTTACCAAAATAATTTCCTATTATACCTTTACCTATAAGTGCATTTAAAGAATTAAATTTAAAACTTTCAATTTTATTTTCTTTTGCATAAGTAAGAACTGCTTTTGCAAGTGGATGTTCGCTTCCTGATTGCAAACCTGCAGATAAGGAAAGAATTTCTTCTTTTGAAGAATTTATATTTATAATATCTATTAATTTAGGCTGCCCGATAGTTAAAGTTCCAGTCTTATCAAATGCAACAACTTTCAAAGCGTGAACTTGTTCTAAAGCTTCAGCATCTTTAATTAGAATTCCGTGCTTTGCAGCGACTCCAGTTCCTACCATAATCGCTGTTGGAGTCGCTAATCCTAATGCGCAGGGACAAGCAATTACCAGCACAGCAATAGCTTTCAATGCAGCTTCAAACCAATTACCGCTTATTATTCCCCAAGTTATAAAAGTAATAAATGCGATGATAAGTACAATTGGAACAAAAATAGAACTTACTTTATCTACTAATTTTTGAATAGGAGCTTTTTTTGCTTGTGCCGTTTCAACCATTTTTATAATTTTTGCCAGAAGAGTTTCTGTCCCAATTGCAGTAGTTGTTACTTTTAAAAATCCACTTCCATTTAAAGATCCACCTGTAATTCTATCACCTTCACTTTTTTCAACTGGCAAACTTTCTCCAGTTATTAAAGACTCATCAACTTGCGAATGCCCTGATAAAATAATGCCATCAACAGGAATAATTTCACCTGGTCGTACCAATACAATATCGCCAGTTTTTACATCTTCTATTTTTACTTTAATTTCATTTCCATCTCTAAAGATTGTCGCATTATCTGGACGAAGATTTTCCAAAGATCTTATAGCTTCAGTAGTTTGAAATTTTGCTCTATTTTCTAAGTATTTTCCAAATAAAATAAGAGTAATAATTGTTGCTGAACTCTCAAAATATAAATGCATGTCAGCTAAATTATTATTATAGTATTGATAGCAGACTTCAATAATACTTAATAAATATGCCGCAGAAGTTCCAATTGCAACCAATAAATCCATGTTTGCATTTTTAGCTAAAATAGCCTTTAAAGCTGAGCGATAAAAGCGAAAACCAAAAATGAATTGAACAATAGATGCTAAAATAATTTGCAACCATATATTTAGTGAAATGTGAACAGAAAAAAGCATAAAAAACATAGGTAACAATAATGGTAAAGTAAAGAGCGCTGATAACAGAAGAATTATTTTTTCTTTTTGCATTTTCTTTTTTAAATCAGAGCCTTTATTTGCTTTATTGCTGTCATATATTTTTGCTGTATATCCACTTTTCTCAACTGCATGTATAAGATCTGAAATTTTAACCTCCGCAGAGATTTTCACTTGAGCTTTTTCAGTTGCTAAATTAACGCTCGTTTCAGTTACACCATTTACCGCTGCTAAAGCTTTTTCGACATGATTTACACATGAAGCACAGGTCATACCTTGCACTTCTAAAGTAATTATTTTTGATTCGTTATTATCAATTAAGTTCATATTAAACACCTTTTACTGAATATTAATTCAATAATTTAACTTTGTAACCTAAATTATTTATTACATTAATAACTTCATCAATTTTATTTTCATCTTTAATTTCTATCACTACTAGTTTTTTATCTAAAAAAACAGAATATTTAGATATAACTCTAACAGAATTAAGCTCTTTAGAAATTTTATTAACACAAGAATTACAATTCATACCTTCAATATTCAAAGTAAAAACAGAAACATTTTCAATACTATCTTTTTTAAATAGTTCTTTCAATTTTTCAAACATAAAACCTCCTAATTTATAGCTACCATAAAAAGTATAAAGTCTCCCATTATAGGAGAGTCAAGACTTTTTTCTATTTTTTTTAACTATTTATCTTTTAAAAATTTAGTGTTATTCTAGGTAGTTAAATTTCATTGAGTTGCAAGAGTTCTTTCATAAGGACAATAGTCATGAATTATCATAGTGTTATATTATGTCAATTTGATTTATTAAACTTAAAAACTCCTATAGATCAGAAATTATTGAATTTTTATAAGGCAAAAATATTTGCAAAAAATTATTGTAGCAAAGAAAAAGTAACAGACCCTCAAAAAATTGAACAAATTTACAAAGATGTATTTGAAAAGTTTTCAAAATATGCAATTTCAGAGGATCGTATTCAAAAAATGCAAAATGTTATGTTAGATACTAATCCTGAAAATTTTATTACTGAAGATAATTATTACCCAGAATTATTTCCAAATTTAGCTGAAAGTCCACTAGGAATTGATATTTATGCTAGATCGTTATTATTTAATAGAATAGCCTTAAATGTATTAAATCAATTTTATCCAGATGACTTAAAAAAACCTGATGATATAATCCATGTTACTAATACTGGTTACTTATCCCCAGGTCCTGTGCAAACATTTGTAGATCAAAAACAATGGTTCAATACTTGCGTTACCCACTCCTATCAAATGGGTTGTTATGGAGCATTTCCAGCTGTACGTATGGCGAGCGGATTTTTATTTTCTTCTTGGAATGGTTTTCAATACGCTAAGAAAAAATTACATATTGATATTGTGCATACTGAAGTATTTTCTTTACATACTAATGTGGACGAAATAACCCCAGAAAATATTATCAATATGACGCTATTTGGAGATGGATTTGTAAAATATTCCGCCTATGAAAGTAAAGAATTTGAAAATTTAAATACGACTGGATTAAAAATTTTAACAAATTATGAAGAGGTATTTCCAAATTCAAGTGAAAATTTATATTGGATACCAAATAAACATCACTTTTACTTTTATCTTTCAAAAAATGTTCCACATGTAATTAAGAATAATATTCTTAATTTTGTAATAAATTTATGCGATCAAATTGGTATAAATTTTTTAGAAAATAAAAACAACTTTATTTATGCAGTACATCCTGGTGGTCCCAAAATTGTTCAGTATGTGCAAGAAATGCTAGAATTAACTGATGATCAAATGCAATTGTCACGCAAAACATTTTTCAATCATGGGAATGTAAGCTCTTCAACGATTCCAATTGCATGGAAAGATATCGTGGAAGATAATGCAATTCCTAAAGGACAAAAAATTATTACAATAGGTTTTGGCCCTGGCATTACAGCAAGTGGTCTTATTTTTGAAAAAGTTTAAAGATAATCTGCCTTGTAATTTATTACAATTTTGTCTGTAGTATAAAATAAATTAAATTTTTTCACTTTTTTTATTTTATTTTTTATAAAAACAATAAAATTTAAAACACAATAAAAATTCAATTTTAGAATTGAAAGAAATTTATCTTATAAGTTACAGAATTTTATTTTATTTATAGCTTCCTATAAATTTTTTTAAAATTACTATTGACTATTACATTAATTTATAATAACGATAAAAAATAAATTAAGTTTTACAATTTTATAACAAAAGCAAATAAATTTAATGTTAATTTAAAGTAATAAACTAATCTTAAAAAAATTATTTAAATTAAATATTAAACAAAAGGAAATAATTATGAAAGCAATTATATCTATTAGCTTTATAGCCTCACTAACCTTATTTTCATGTTCTAATAAAAATTCTGAAAACACTAATACTTATAATACTCATGCTATCCAGAAACCCCAATTATCTAATTTTTTAGAAAATCATGATATTCATACCAGTATTATAGGAAAAGGTTATAATTCTGTAGATAAATCTATAAAAAATAATTGCTTGGATAATACTTATCATGAATTTATTCAAAGCGGAAAATCAGAAGTTAATTTCTTTAATAATTTATCATCTGAAGAATTAAGCGAAAAGTTAAATATAAATGTCAATGGAAAATTACATTCTCCACAGGGTGAAGTATCCATTGATACAAGCTTTCTAAATATGTTAAATACGAATGAAGCGAGTTCAACCGTTACGCTTATTGCTAATGTAACAAATGGGAAAAATAGATTAAAAAGAATTAATGAACATTCACCTGGATATAAACTAAATGACTTTTATAAATCAATTTTTGACAAAAGTAAGGCTGAATTTATTAAAGTCTGTGGAGATGAAATTATTGACTCACAAAAACTTTCTGCTTACTTAATTATTACGGCTCGTATAGATTTTAAAAATAAAGCTACAAAAGATAAGTTTGAAGCTAAAGTAGGTGGAGGAAAAAATTTATTTGATGAAATAGGTGTAAATGCAAGTTCATCTATTAGCAATTTAGATGAAAATACAAGAAAATCAATAAAAATTACTGTAGCTGGTCTACAACTTGGAGGAGAATTTAAACAACTACAATCAATATTGAAAAAAAATGTATGTAACTTAAATCAAGTTGAGCAATGTAATCAAATGTTTGAAACCATAAATAATTACTTTTCAAATGAATTTATGAATCAATTGGATACAAAAAATGAAAATTCTTGGATTGTTTCAGAAATTAAATCTACTCCTTATTCAAAACTTATTATTCTCGACGACAAATTAGAATATTTTAGTGATCAATTTAATTATGGATTAAATTATGCAAAATTTTCATCTAAATTATCGAATATTAAAGAAATAAACTCAGATGCATATAAAAATATAAAAAAAATAGTCAGCCATGAAAATTATAAACATTTTTCAAATAATGAAAAAAATTATTTAAATGAAAGTTTAAACTCTGCACAAAACAATATAAATATGGTAGATGAATATTTTTCAGAATGTAATTCATCTGAGTCGTTTAAAGAATGTATAAAAAAATATCAACAATATTTAGATCAAAATTATGTACCCATAGATCAAGAATTAAGAAGTGCTAAGGTAAATAATTTTATTGGTTCATTTAATACAGGAATTCAAACTTTTGAAATTAACAACAATGTATTCTATAAAAAAGAAATAGATAAGAATATTTTTCCTGAATCAGGGAATCTTAGTTATACCTTTGTTAATGAATATGATGAAGAAATGAATGATAGCTCTATAGAACTTGTCTGCCAATTAGATTACAGATCTAAACTTAATAAAGTAAATTCAATTGTTTGGTTTACAAGCTTCATTTCGTCGCTTCCTTCATTGTATACCTTACTTGAAAAGGCTGTAAATCAAGAATATGTTGTTCTTGATGTGATTTGGAATAGAAAAGACTCGGATGTAACAAATCGCTACATAAGAGACAATTGTGGAAATCATGGGAAATTATTCTTTATTTCGCATGTGCAGTCAAATACAAAAAAGATATCAATATGGGAAGTGAAGGAATGATTATTTTATTAAGTTTTTATCGATATTAAGGGATAGACTTAATGAAATTAATGGCGGGATGGACGGGACTTGAACCCGCGACCTCCGGCGTGACAGGCCAGCGTTGTAACCAACTCTACTACCACCCCGCTTACAAGAACTAACTGTATGCCACAAACAATTCCCTATTGCAAGTCCCTATCTGATTCTTTGTTTTTCATTCGGATATACAGTTATCGATCACTCCCTCACACATTTTCCCTAATTGAAACAAAGAAAGAAACTCATAATTTGGATTTGAAAAAGTTGAGTAATTATTTAAGAACAAACTATCTTTTGTAGAGTATTGATAGACAGAAATTCTTCCATTCACAAAATATTGATTATCAACAAAAAATGGATGCCATAATGAATAAAAATGATCCGCAGGTTGCAAAATTGAAAACTGTTCTCCATACTTTTTTATGCACATTTCTTTTAGCATTTTGTAACCTTCCAAACCATCACTTAATTCAAAATATGAAAATATATGATCAGGAGTAAGCCATTGCGTTTTCCAATAGCCCACAACTTTAACATAATTATTTTGCGAATCTCGTAACCATTTCCAATCCAATTTTTTATTCACACAATTGACATATGTTTCATCAGCAAGTGCAAAATTTTTTAAACAACATAAAACAAAAATAATTATCCAGTTTTTCAACATAAAACCTTCTATATAAAAAATATATTATTAATTTTTTTTGATATATGAATATTTTATTTTGAGCAAGTAAAAATAAGAATTTGAAAAGATCTTAGAAAACTTTACTTTGGTAACAAAATTTCCCAAGTTTCAGAAGAAGGAATAGTAGGAGCAACAGAGTTTAATTCATTTCTAAATTTTGATAATTCCAAATATACTTTTTTTCTTGTCCGATTTATTCCACCTAAAGGTCGTAAATCTTCACTACCATGCCAGGGTGTAAAAGATAATTCTTCACAAATTTTTAAAGCTTCGGATGAATTTGGAGCTTGTTCTTTAGGGATATAAATTGTTGCTACTTTAAAGATATTATTTTTTCCTTTCCAAATCGTTGGCCATTCTACGGTTGAATCTTCTATGAGATGTTGTTTCGCATCGCGTTGCGGAATGATATAAAAATCAAAACAAAATTCATTACTAGCTAAATTCATGGCCAAAGCATCCGCAAGGAAATTATCTTGTCTTTGCTCTTTTGGAATGTCGATAAAGTTTTGTCCAGAACAAGGCTTTGCAGTAAATTTCATTGCTGATTTTTCACCAATTTTATATGGCGTTTGACTCCAATATTGTGAAGCTAATGGATTTATCTGTGTTTTGGATAGTGCTTTCAAAATCTCACCTTCATAAGGATTATTTTTGAGCCACTCTTTAAATCCTTCAGGACCATTTTTTTGCGCCATCATCAAAGGCAAGTAGTCTTTTGAATTTCTTAAAAAGAATACAGGGTGATCTATCATGACGAAATCTTGAGTATTAATTTCTCCATTTGCCTCTTCAAAGTTTAATAAATTTGCTTTTACATCAAGTACTTTTATTGCCATACCGTGGGCGTCAGCAATTTTATCTGACTTCAAATCGCTTGTTCCATTTGAAAAGCGAAGAATAGCTTTATATTCTCCTTTTGTAGAAAAAATACCTTTTCTAAATTTTGATGGAATATTCGCTTCAATTTTAAATTTAGCAGCAACACATCCATGTTGTTTAGCATGCGCATCTCGTTTTGCCGGATGATCTTGGCCTTGTCTTAGATTGTAACCATTTTGCACAACCCCTTTTAGAATTTTGATTAGTTGCTCATTGAGCTGTTCTTCTTCAGGTGTAGAAGGAATTTCTTCTCCTAACGAAAGTACTTTTTTTCTTTTTACTTCTTGAGAAAAAACTGTTTGAGAGAAAACAAAGAAAGGGAAAAACAAAATAATTATTTTTATAAATCGCATAAATTAAACCCTCAAAGTTAAAATTAGTGTATAAATTATCTTTTTAATTTAGGCAATTAACATGTAGTTTAGAACTGTTACATTGGTAACTTTATTTAAATTTTTTATCATTTTTCCTATAAAAACTAGATCAATATTTAAATGGTTTATTTAAATTTTAACTAAAAAAAATAAGTTACCAATAAAAAAACCTGTATTTTTTTTGCTCTCTATAATTTTTTTTTACAATTTTGATTAGTTAAAAAAAATAAAACTAAACAGAATTGATTTATAGAAAATTTAAATTACATTGTATTTTTTGCTATTTAATAAGAAGGATTTTTTAATGGATAAAAACTTTTGGTTAGAAAGATGGGAAAAAAATAATATTCCATTTCACCTTGAACAAACAAATCCGAGCTTAGTAAAATATCAGCATTTGCTCACTTCAATTCCTAAGAGTAATGTTTTTCTTCCCTTGTGTGGAAAAACTTTAGACATAAAATGGTTACTTTCTAAAAATCTTCAAGTTACCGGTGTTGAGCTTAGTGAAAAAGCCATAGTAGAGTTGTTTCATGATTTAGGTGTCATTCCTAAAGTTACAAGTATAAAAGATCTAAAAATTTATTCGGCTGAAAATTTATCCATATATGTAGGGAATATTTTTAGCTTAACAGCAGATATATTAGGAAGTATTGACTATATTTATGATAGAGCGGCTTTAGTTGCTTTACCTAAAGAGAGTAGAGAAAAATATACTTCACACTTAATAAAAATAACAAAATCTGCTGAACAGTTACTAATAACTTACAATTATGATCAAAATTTAATGGAAGGGCCTCCCTTTTCTCTTTCGCAAAATGAAATTTTTACACATTATGCTTACATATATAATATTTATGGTTTAGATTCTTTTGATGTGCCAAATGGATTAAAAGGGATATGCCCTGCAAAAGAAGAAATTTGGCATCTTAAAAAGAAATCATGATATTATTATCTAAAACCTTCATTAATATAATACTATTACATAAATACAAAGTTTTTTCTTGTATTTTTAATCATTTCTTAATCTCACAGTCACTCAAATTACAGATTTACTAACTCAGTAAATTTAAATAATATCAATTTGTTATATCTATTCTAAATATTACAAATTAATTAATATCTATATTTTTAATTAGTTACTTTAATTAATAAATCAATTGAATATCAAAGTAATTCTCAATAATAATAATTTTGTAACAAGTATATATTGTTGCTAATTAACTATTTATTTATTTCATTTTATCATAAAGGAATATTTATGAAATTTACTTCTAAAAAAATTTTAGTTTCATTAACTCTAATTTCAGCTTTAGGACTTTATTCTTGTAAGAAGGGTTCTCATTCTTCTTCCCAAGAAACAACTGCAGATGTAACTCCTGGAGTTATAGTTCCTGAAAAAGATCTTAAAAATTTAATTACTGAAGATAAATCTTTTATTTCTGAAGATTTATCTATTGAAGCATCTTCAGAAAAAGGAAAAACAACTGGTTCTGTTTACTTTATTCTTAAAGACTCTGAGATGAAAGGCGTTTGGGGACAATATAACGTAAAGTCTACAAAATTTGACATTGAAGCTATCAATGAAGGAACTAAAGAAAAAACTAAAATTAAATTTACTGCTTATAGAGATAATGCATGTGGTTTTGAAAGACAAATGAATGATGGTATTACATGCCCAACAGAAAAACCTGATTTTTCAAGTTTGATTGTTAAGTACGATCCTGCAGATAATGCTAAATTAGAAAATGGGATTTATACAGGAACAATCAACATTCAAGCAAAAGGTTGGCATACACCAAGTTATGAAAAAGAAATTAATTTGGAATTTAAAATTAATAACAAATTGGCAAATGTAATTACAGCTACAAAACCATTTGTTTCAAAAGATTTCTCATTAAAAGCAGCAAATGAAACTAGAAAAAGTTCTGTTTACTTTTTAATCAATGACTTAAAACCAATTTGGGGAGTTGATCAATACAAAACTAAAGGGACAGACTTTAAAGTTTTAGCTCAACATGGTGACAAATTAGTTCAATTGACTCTTACTGGTTACAGAAGTGTTGGCACTGGTGTAGACTGTGGAATTTTAAATATGAATGATGGAGCAATCTGCTACAACAATTTTGGATCTGTGTTAAATGTAAAATTTGACTCAACTAAAAATCCAAATCTTGCAGAAGGTTTATATACAGGTAAATTTGAAATTTTAGCAAAAGGCTGGCATTTAGAGTTTGCTGAAAAAGTTGATTTAGAACTTGCTATAGAAGTTAAAAAATAACGACGAACTAGTTGCTTCTTTAAAATAGCTAAATAAGGGTGGATAATTTAAATATCCACCCTTTTCTTTTTTATCCATAAGAAACACAATTAGTTACATTTATTTAATTTTTCAGATATTGCAAAAAATATAAAAAAGGATAATAAACATGGAACAAGTAATGGATAAACCCTTTGTTTGTTTTTCTTATCTATTTAGGACTTATTATGCCTGTTTTTTCTAGGTTTTTTAAAACAGTTTTCTTTACATGTTTATTTTCGCAATCGGCAGTAGCTAACATTTACAATAATAAAAAAAATTATTATTTAGAGAAAGTTAGCCAAGTTTTACCTGAATCATCATTATCAACACACTTATACAAGTATTCTAATGGCTTAACTTTAATAGTAGTCCCGCAAACAAAAAATTCATTTTCTTCGCTTTTTACAGTTGTAAATGCTGGTAGCAATAAAGAAATTGAAAAAAAAGATGCAGGTATTGCGCATTTTTTAGAGCATCTATTTTTCCTAGATGCGAAAGGCTCAAAAAATCAGAAATTCGAACAAGAACTAGTTAAATTAGGTGCTGAATTCAACGCTCACACGTATAAAAGATATGTCAGATTTTATATCAATTTTCCTGCTCCTGTTTTTGATGAAGTTTTAAAATTACAAGGAAATATGTTTAAAAATTTAGAAATCAATAGCACTTCCCTAGAAAATGAACGAAACATTGTATTAAATGAAAGATCTATATCTTTAGATAAAGACGATATTTTTTCTAAAACTTCAGAGTCACTAAATAAAATTCTTTATCAAAAAACTCCTTATGAAGAAAGTATTCTTGGTCCAGAAGAAAATATTAAATCATTTACTGCTAAACAATTATATGATTTTTATTCTCAACATTACTCTCCCAGAAATACTATTTTTATAGTTGTTGGAAAGTTTAATCCAGATGACATTGCAGAAAAAATTTACCAAGAATTTAAAAACTGGAAAGGTAAATCTGAGAATTTTGAACAAAAATATTATTATAATACAAATTTTTCAAATTACATTTGCTTTGATAAAAATTTACCGATAAATCGATACTCTTTTGTTTTTAAGAAAGAGCGTTTTTCAGAAGAAGATATTATTTATTTTGAAATACTAAACTATATACTTACTATAAAATCAAACTCGTTTATAAATGAACTTTATGATAAAGATTATATTTCGGATTTTTATTTATATTATAATACAGGAAGTGGTATTATTAATGATCAAACTGAATTTAATTTTGAAACAAATAACACTAAAAATTTTTCTTTCTATAAAAATGCTATTTTTAATAAATTAGATGAAATAAAAAATACTAAATTCACCTCTTATGAATTAAATAAAATGAAAGATTATTTAATCAAAAATACTGCTTTAAGTTACGAAAAAAATTTTAATATAGCCGAGAATATTACTTTTAATTATTTTACCTTTAAATCTACAAATCCAGAATTAAAATTCTCCGAGATTATTTCAAATTTAAATAATTCAAAATTTTCAAATTGGATTGAAGAAAATTTTATTAAAAATAAATATTATACAATAAAATTTATGCAAGATAAAAAATTAACTAATTTCTGTAAAATTGATGAAAGATAGAAATATGTATATTAATTATATTAAATATATTTTACCATTATTAGTAGTATTTAGTAATTCAGTATATTCTATAGAAATATTTAAGAAAAAAAGCAATAATTTGTATGATAACATCCATTTAATTGAAAGGGAACAAATGGATTTTAATAAAATATCATTACCAAATAAAAGCTCTATATACTGGCATAATAGCTCCGATAAATCGCCTTTATTTTATTTAACCATTTCTTTTGGAAATGGTCTAAATATTTTTAATGATAAAGAAAAAACTGCCTTTCATTTTTTTCTCCAGTTACTAAATTTGAACTTAGTAACAAGAACACACCCAATATGTGTAAATGATGGAAGCGATAATCTAGAAATTAATTACTTTTATACTACAGAAAATAAAGTCTATTTTCAGTTTATAGGGTTGAATAAAAATTTAGATTATCATCTGCAATACATAAATTGTATTTTTGACAATCCACAATATTTTGAAGAAAATTTATCTTATTACATAAAAAATTGGAAAAACAATATATCAGATAAAATAAATTTAAATGATAGTTCATTAATTCAAGATTTAATTAATGAAGAAATAAGTTATTTATCTTATAACAAATTTTATAATCTAAATAATGCAAAAAAATTAGATGGTGTCAAAATAAAAGATATTACAAAAATACACGATAAAGTAGTACACGCAAATGGTTTAAAATTAGTTTATATATCCACTACTGAAAAAGATCAATTACCTGTAATTAAGAAATTCTTAAATAAATTACCTCAAGGTAACATTTATCCAGAACTATATTCTGAAAGTAATGAATTACAAAAAAAATCAGAGAAATTTGATGTTTATATTTTGCAAAACAGGGACTTTAAACAAAATTATATAACGATTAGTCAAAATTTTTCAGATAATTATAATTTTAGCAAAGCAGATAATATCCACCTTGATATTATCTCCTCTGATTTTAAAAACAATATATTCTTTCCTAAAATTCGTTCCGAAACAGGTATTAGTTATAACCCCTATACTATACTCAATGATTCTGAATTTTCCTTAGTATATGAAAGCCCTAAAAATGAAGTATTTAACTCTATCAATATTTCTCTTGAACTTCTAGATAATTATATAAAAACAGGTATATCTAGTGAAAATTTAATTAATACAAAAAAAAGCATTATTCACTCAGAAGCAAAAAAAGAATTTACAAATTCAGATTATCTAAAGTTAATCACTGGGAAAGTTTCATCTAATTTAATTCCTAATATTGATGTAACTGATTATCTTTTATACATAAAAAATATTAACGATTTAAATAAAATAAATAATACATTAAATTCATTTTTTAAACGAGAAAAATATTCTATCATTTATATCATTGGTGATCCAAACATAGAAGAGCTCAATAGACTTAAAAATCACCCAAGAATTCAATCAGTTAATCTTTCTACTAAAGAATATTTTATTGAAGAGTATAAGAAAAGAAAATAATTTTTTATTTTAATAGAATATCACCGGCATTAATTTTTACAAAAACATCTTCTAAGCCAGGGGATTCTGTACAAATATCATTAATTTTAAGTTTTAATTTATCTGTAACAATATGCAGAATATTAACAGATTCTAAAAATGAGCTCATGCTTCCGTGGATATAGGGTAAAGATAACTTTAATGCTCCAGTACTTTGACTCACAGTTTTAACGGCTTCAACCCCAACATTTTTTTCTTTTAGGAAGAGTTGATGTTCTTCAATCCAACTTTTTACATTAGAAACTTCAGTAAAACAACATACTTTATGCATTCCACCTAAAGCTAATAAATCTTTATTTTCTTTTAAAGTTACAATTTCTCCTTGTTTTATAATGGCAATTCTACTACAAAATTCTTCTGCTTCTTGCAAATAATGAGTTGTTAAAATAATAGTTAAACCTTCTTTATGCAAATCCTCAATAAATTCCCACATACTTTTTCTAAGTTGAATATCGACGCCAGCTGTGGGTTCATCAAGAACTAATATTTTTGGTTTATGCACTAAAGCTCTAGCTATCATCATTCTCCGCTTCATTCCACCGCTTAATTCACGAGTTGTTTTTTTCTCATGATCAAGTAACATTAATTTATCTAGCAAAAAATGAATCCATTCCGAATCGGGTTTAAAGCCAGATAGTTTACTTTGAATTTTAAGCATAGTTGATAAATTAAAGAATGTGTCCGCAATTAATTCTTGCTGCACTACTCCTAACAATCTTTTAGTTTCAGATGTATTTTTAGAGACACTCAAGCCTTCAACATAAACATCACCAGTAGTTGGTTTATTTATTCCGGCTAATAGACTTAAAAGAGTTGTTTTACCTGCACCATTATGACCTAACAGGCCAAAGCATTCACCTTTTTTAATAGCCAGATCTATTGGTTTTAAAGCTGTAAATAAATCGCCTTTAGGTAATTTATAAGTCTTACTGGCATTTTTAAATTCAATTGCAATATTATTCATAATTACGCCCTCAAACCAAAGCCAGACTTTAAAACTTTCACAGAAAAAACTGAGACTAAAATAAAAAATAGTATTGAAACAGAAAAACTAATAAGAGGAGATGTATCTGAAATACCTAAAACCGAATAACGAAACATACTAACGATATAAAATATTGGATTGAAAAATCTTATAAATTGAATCCATTCAGGAAAGGTATTAAAGGAAAAGAAAACTCCAGAAAAAAAGATCAAAGGCTGTACAATAAAAGAAATTAACATACCAACCTGATCCCAGCTTTTACAAACAGCACCAGCCGCTATACCAATACTTCCAAATATTCCAGTAGCTAAAAATAATGCCGCAACTAGTAAAAATGGATTAAAAGGAACAAAAGTCCAGGCGCATAAAAATCCTGCCGCTAAAACAGCTAAAGTAACAATAAGAGAGCGGATAACAGCCCCGCTAATATATGCAAACCACATAGCAAATGGAGAGAGCGGAGCCATTAAAACATCGACGATTGTTCCACTCCATTTAGCAATCATAATGCTACTCATTGGGTTTTGCAGACCGGCATTTACAACTTCCATAGCTATAATTCCAGGAATTAAAAAGACTACATAGTCATAACCATGAGTAAGAACTTGATCATTATTTTTTGATATTAGTTTTCCTAAAGCCAATCCAAATAAACCAAAATAAAGAATAGCACTACCAAAGGGAGCTAGAATTGTTTGTGCAGGGACTGCAAAAAAACGCCGAACTTCTCTTTCAAAGACACCAAAACCTGGAAGCCAAGATTTTCCTTCTGCCTCTTTTTTCAAATATTCTTGAATATTCATAAAAACCTCAAATCAAATATTTTCAACTTTCAATGCAGAATGTCCATTTCCAAGTTTTTCAACAATTATCCTTGCACCGATAGCTTCTTTTAAAAATTCAACATGACTAATGATGCCCACTTGGGTACCAGTTGAATATAATGATTCTAAGGCACTCATTGCAACTTGCAAGGTTGAGGGATCTAACGTTCCAAAACCTTCGTCCAGTAAAATTGTTTCAATTGGCATTTTAACAGTTCGGTAATCAGCTAAAGCTAAAGCGAGAGCTAAAGAAACAAGAAAAGTTTCACCTCCTGATAAAGTTTTAAAAGATCTTACCTCATTTGCATGATATGCATCTTTAATTGCAAATGCGAGTCTGGGTTTATTCTCAGAATCTAAAGCCGGTGCCAAGGAATAGCGTTTTTCAAACCTAGCCAAATGATAGTTAGCTTTTCCAATTAATTCTTCCAGATTTAAAATTTGGGCAAATTTTTTAAATTGTTCACCATTATTAATGCCTATTATTTGGTGTAATTTTAACCAAACTGAGTATTCACTTTTTACAATATTTAGTTCATTGAAGTATTTTTGTGCAATTTCTTTATTTGCAATATTTTTATCTATTTGAAATTGAATATTTGTCTTTTCTGAAGTTATTTCATCGATTTGTATTGTTAATTTCTTTTTTGTAGCTAAAAGTTCATCTAAATTTTCAATATAAGCATCGATTTTTAAAGTTTGATGTTGATTTAAATCATCAAGTCTTTGCTGCATTAAAGCTGATGCCGTTGATTTATCCAACTCCAATTCAGTTGTAATAGCCTCATACTTTTCTTTAGTAATTTCATCGAGAAAGTTCTGTAATACTTCTTCTTTTGTTATTTTATATTTTTTACATTCTAATTCAATTGAAGATGAATAAATAAATAAAGCATCTAGTAATTGCTTTTCCTTCAATTCACTAGCTTGAATTAAACTTTTAATTAATTTAATTTTATTTTCTTTCTCACTTAATTGTTCTTTTTCATGTACTAGCGTTTTATATTTTTCATCTAACTCATGATACATATTTTTTTCTATTAAATTCGGATCTTCACCAGAAAAAATAGTATTAATTTCTTTGATTAAAATATCTAATTTTCTTTCAATTTCCCCCATACTTTGCAAAATATCTGAAATATTTTTTTCACGCACTAAAATATCTTTTTCTAAAGATATTTTTTTATGATTCAAAGAATTCAAACTAATATCTATTTCTCTAAACCTAGAAAAATAATTATTTTCAGTTAATTGAAATTTATAATTCTCTTGATCCTTTAATTTCAAAGATTTTTTGTAATTTTCAAAAGAAAAATTTTCATCAAAATAACATAAAATATCTATAATATCTTTCATTATAAATTTAATTTTAGTATTTATTTCTTTTGCTTCTAAATATTTTTCTTTATTTATGTTATATAAATCGAGTTTTTCTTGTATTTCAATTAATGATTTTTGAATTACATTAATTTCTTCTTCATTCTTTTGTTCTAAATTGTTTAAATGCTGAAATATTTTTTCGCTAGTTAAACCACTCTCTAGGGAATTTGATAAATTTAAGAGCTTAATTAATAAATTTATATTTTCTTTTTTTTCTTGCTTTAATTTATCAAGATCTAATTTAAAATTATTTATTTGCTCTTTTAAAACGAGAATATTTACTTCAAAACTACTTAATTCTTTTCTAGAATTTTCTATCAAAATTTCTTTTTGCTTTAATTGTTCAGTTAAAAATTCATACTGACTTAATGCATCTAAATCAGCACTCCGGAAAGATTTTTCACTAAAATATGGATGACTTGAACTCCCACATAAAGGACATTCTTCACCACTCACTAATAATTGCCTTTTTTCAGCAATATTTAAATGCCATGAGAGTTTATGAATATGATTTTTAATTTCATTAATACTATTTGATTCATTAAGAAAGGTATTTTTATCGGCAAATATTTTTTCGTTTTCTCGTAATAACAAAAACTCATTTTCTTCTATTTTATGTTTTAATTTTATTATATTATCATCAATTTTTTGCATATTTTCAAGATGGAATGAGGCTTTTGAAAGTTCTGCCATATTTGCAATTAAATTATCTTTTTGTTGCTGAAATTGTTTTAATTTTTCTTGTGGTTTCTCAAATGGTAAAGAACGCAGAATAACTTCTTTTTTTATATTCTCAAAATCATGTTTAATTTTAGAGTATTCTTTATCTGATAAATATTCGTATTGTACTAAGGTATTTAAAGTTATAAGAATTTCTTCATACAATTTATTTTTTTTTCTTTTTTCTTCTATAATAGAAAAATCAATCGATTTATACTGAGCTAGGAATTTTTCTTTCTCTTGTAAATAAAATATTTTCTTTTCTTTTGTTTCATTTAATTTACTAAGAGTGAAATCTTTTTCAATTCTCAATTCTTTTGCTTTAGCTATTAAGGGTCTTTGCCTTTCATTTTCAGTTTTTAAATTTTCATATATTTCGTTATATTTTTCAATATTTAATTTTAAAAAGTCGATATGACTTTCATATAAATTAGCTTCATTTTTATTTTTTTCTTTTTGTTCATATAAATTTTGCAATTCTGCTTTTAAATTATCATGTTTAAAAATTAGTTCTATAGTGTTTGCATATTTCTTATAATTTTTAAATTTTATAATATATTCAATATTATTTTGATATTTTTCTTCAGTTTTATTCCATTTATTTTGTGCGTCTATATATTTTTCTTGCAGTAAAATATTTTTTTCAATCCAATCAATATTTTTTTGAACTCTTTTTGCTTCAGTATCAAGAGAAGTATATTCAATTTGTTTTTTATTTAAATTTTCTAAAAGATTTTCTTCTTGTTCATTAGTTAATACTTCTACACCACTATATTTTAATGAAGCAATAGATAATTTTTCTTCAAATTCTTTCTTTTTTTCGGCAGCTTTTTTTCCGATTTCTTTATATTTTTCGGTATTCGTCAGTCTTTCTAATATTGCTGCTCGCTCTTCTTCATTTGCTTTTAAAAAAGCAGCAAATTCTCCTTGTGCAAGCAGAACCATCCGTTTAAAATCTTCTACTGTAAGATATTCAAGCACTTTATTAAAGTGAGGCTCATAAAACTTTGGTCTTTGATCGCTAACTATTTGTTCCCAGTCATTTAACTCATCTGAATATCGTTCCAAAATTCTTCTAGGATCTTTAAAATTTCCCTCTGGTTTTTTAAATGCTCTTTCACATTGCCATGTAGCTCTATATTTAATTATAGTATTATTTTCTTGCTTAGAAAAAGTTAATTGCGAATATGCAAAAACTGTTCCTTTAGACATAATTTGTCTGCAGTCATTTTCAGGATCTTTATCTGATTTTGCTTTAGTTAAGCGAGGAGTTTGTCCAAATAACGCCAAACACATAGCATCCATTAGTGTTGACTTACCGGCGCCTGTAGCTCCCATTACTAAAAAAAGTGGTGCATTACAAAGATCTTTTTCAAAATCTATACTATGAAATCCATACAAAGAATTTAAATTTTCCAGCTGAATTTTTATTAGTTTCAATTTATTTTCCTTTATTAAATAAATTAAATATTTTCTTCATTTAATAAACTACGAAAAGCTTGCAATAAATTTTCGTCTACTATTTCATTATATGTGTCACACATTTTTAAAAAAACCTGCTCAGCAGTTAACTCTTTTAAAGAAAATGTTTCGTTATTTTTTGCAATTACATTTTCAGATTTAGCTGGAACTTGTCTGACATAAGCTATCAGAGGAGAATTTTCTTGGAATTTATTGCTTAATAAATTTTTTAGTTCTAAATCTAAACCTGAGCGGTATCCGTTTACTTGCACTGTAATAGCCAAAATAGGCGACATTGGTGTTTGCCAAGAAATATTTAGTAAAACATTATTTATTTCTTCTAAATTTGATTTTACTTCTATTATTTTTCTGAATACAGGAACTTCAAATTTTTGCACGGTTTTTGCTTTAGAACCTTTTTCATAAGAGATAATCTGAACATATCTAGGAAAATTTGATTCTTTAATTGATAATGGAATTGGTGACCCACTGTAATATGCATTTGATTGCTCTACTCGATATGCCCTATGTATATGACCTAAAGCTATATAAGAAAATCTCGAATCGAAAATTGTAGAGGGAAGTCCTCCCATTGTACCTATCATATGTATTTCTTGTGGAGCATCATCTAGCTCGCTGCCACAACACGCCATATGGCCAGTTGCAACAATAGGAGCACCATGCGCTATATTTTCAGCAGCTTCAGCTAAGTCAAAATAAAATTTTTGTATTTTTTCTTTAAAGAGAGAATATATTTCATTTTCATTTTGAAAAGAAGTTCTTATGCCTAGCTTATATTCATGAATAAATGGAACTGCGACAACAACCAACTCCACAACATTTTCGGCGTTTTTAATAGGACATAAATATCGATCTAGATTTTTTCCTTCAAACGAAATTCCTCCTACAATAAAAACATCAAGAAGTTTTAAGAGCTCAGCGGGCGCATCAAGCCTTGTTGGGGAATCATGATTTCCACCTACTATAATTACTTTTTGTACCTTAGTATTTTGCGATACAGACAAAAGAAATTGATAGTAAATTTTCTGAGCTTCTGCGGAGGGTTGGGATTGATCAAAAAGATCACCAGAGATAATAAGGACTACAATTTCTTGTTCCTTTAAAAATGGGATCAACCAACTTAAAAAATATTTATGATCTTCTTCACGTCCGATACCTTCAAAAGTAGCCCCTAAATGCCAGTCAGAAGTATGAAGAATTTTCATAATTACCTTCTTTTTTATTTGAATGTAATGTTACTTTATAGATAGTATTTCTTTTGCTTTTTGCCGTAAATCATTTGGCTTAACATTTTTAATGACAGCATATTGATCTGAATCTGGATTTTCTTCTAGAAAATCTGCCATTTCTTCATAACAAACAGCTGCTCTTTCTTTCGCTTCTAATTTAAGATCATCATATTGTGGAAATTTCGTTAAAATTTCTAAATATCTATTTAATGCTGCTGAATATAAGTCTTTCCTCCAATAAAAACGCGCAATAAACATTTCATGTTCAGCCAAGCGTCTTGTTAGCACCTTAATTCTTTCAGTAGCTTCTGGAATATATTCAGCATTCGGATAATTTTTTACATAAAAACTGTATTTTATAATTGCTTTTCGAGCTGAAACC
Organism: Pigmentibacter sp. JX0631; assembly: GCF_029873255.1. Classification (NCBI taxonomy): domain Bacteria; kingdom Pseudomonadati; phylum Bdellovibrionota; class Oligoflexia; order Silvanigrellales; family Silvanigrellaceae; genus Pigmentibacter; species Pigmentibacter sp. JX0631. Next base: position 1,213,817 of record NZ_CP123622.1, read on the forward strand.
TGCTCTCTATCAATTTCTTCCGAAGCTTGCAAATCATTAGAATTTGCAATTCTATATTGAACAAATGAAACATTTTTATCGATTGGATTCCTACGCGCGAAGTCTTCGTAAGCAGCAATGGCTTCTGGATATTTACCAGATAAATAGTAGGCATTTGCTTGCATTAGTTCTGCTTCTGGTAAATTTTTGGAATAAGGATAACGAGCTTTATATTCATCTACATTTGAAACAACATCAGACCAATTTTTATCTTCAAATTCATCACGAATGCGAGTTATTCCTTCTTCTTGAGATTGTTCAGAAATTGGTACAGTTCGGCATGATACTACTGTAAAAAGAAAGAAAAAACTTAAAATTGAAACATAAAGCTTTTGAATTGGCATAAATAAAATTTCTTCTTTAAATGTTAGTCTAAAATTAAATTGCGGCTTGCTCCTCGACTAATTCGACAAGCACTCCTCCCGTAGCATGGGGATGCACAAATACAATTCGAGTATTATGTGCACCATACCTGGGCTTTTCATCAATAAGCCGAATATTATTTTTTTTCAAATATTCTATCCAATTGTCTAGATTCTGCACCTCAAAGGCAATATGTTGAATGCCTGCACCTCTGGTCTCTAAAAATTTTGCAATTGGACTGTCATCCGCAGTAGGAGAAAGTAGTTCTAATCTTGAAAATTCACATCTTAAAAACTCGACAGCTACTTTTTGTTCCGCCACAACTTCTGTGCCTTCATTATTCAAGTGTAAAATTTCATTAAAAAATTTTTTAGCTTGAGCTAAATCTTTGGGAACTATTCCTAAATGATTAATTCTTTTTATATGCATAACATATTCCTATTTTATTTCTTTCTGAAAAAGTTCACTTGCTATAGACATGGCAGTTGTTTTTCCTAGCGATAATTTTTCTATCTCTACATCATTAATTTGCTTAACTTTTTCTCGAAAAACTTCCTCTGCTAATATTAAAATATTTTGTAGAACTTCGTTTCGGAGTCGTAAAGTTCTTAGTTCTTGTCCAATATGACTGTTTTTTTCATATTCTTCATGCTGAAAAAATGAGTTTACTAGTTCCGAAATTCCTTCATTCTTAGCTGCTGAAGTTTTTAGTACTGGAGGATGCCATTGATTTTCTTCATTTGGAGCTGTATTTTCCATCAATTCTTGAATCATTCTTGAGGAATCTGCCAAATCACATTTATTTACAACGTAAATATTTGCTAATTGTAAAATACCCGATTTCATTAATTGAATTTCGTCGCCACTATTGGGCATTAATACTAGAACCGTAGAGTCTGCTAAGCTAGTAATTTCACTTTCACTTTGACCAATCCCAACAGTTTCAACCAAAATATAATCAAAATTTAAAACAGATGCTAAACGAATAGCGCTACGAGTGGCGCGCGCAACACCTCCGAGCGCTCCACGCGAACCCATAGAACGGATAAAAACATGAGGATCACGAAAATGTTCATGCATTCTAACTCTATCACCAAGAATAGCTCCGCCTGTTAATGATGAGGAGGGATCTACTGCAAAAATAGCAACCTTTTTCCCTAATTTTCTTAATTCTTTTACAATTAAATTAGTTAGAGTTGATTTTCCAGCTCCTGGCAGTCCCGTAATTCCTATAATTCTTGCTTGCATTGTGGCATTTGTAGATAAATTTGGGTGTGCTAAAAGCTTAGGAGCGAGCAAAGGATCATTTTCTACAAATGTAATAGCTTTACTTAAAGCTCTAATTTGAGAATTCCATTGATCAACATTTTCAAGACAAAATTTTCCTATTAAAGAATTTACAATAGTATTAATATCAATGGATTGTTTTATCTTCATTCAATTAACCTTGATTTGTAGGGGACAAATATAAAAGAAAATCTCCAACAGAAACACTGTTTCCTTTACTAATTTTTATTTTAGATATTGTCCCATCACATTCAGCAACAATTCTATTTTCCATTTTCATTGCTTCAATAATAACTAAAGCATCTCCTTCTTTGACAACAGATTGTTCAGAAACTAACACGGAAACAATCTTTCCAGTCATAGGCGATTTTAATTCTCCACCAAGAATATTTGTTAAATTTGTTCTTGATTGAACAGGTTTTATTACATTTGCTAGATAATTTTTTTGCTGAATATAGTTGTTACTTTTAATACCAAATCTGTAATGTTCACCTTTTTTTTCTATAAAATTATTATTTACACGAACTATTTTATTTCCTATTAAAATACTTCTTCCATCAGCTAAAAAAGTACATTTTTCTTCAATAAATTGTCCCAAATTATTTTGGATATAGAGGGAGAAATATTCTCCTTTTGCTAAATGCATGAAGTCAATAGAAGCTGGGACATCAATGATAAATTCTTCTTTTCCTTTAGTTTTTTGCACATGAATTTTCATAAAATAATACTCCTAATTATCTTCTTGTACTTTCTAAACGAAAAGCATTTGACCATGCAGACGTTACTTCTGGAAGCACATTTACTTTTGCTTCTAATTTTGCTTTTTGGTCAGTAACTTTAATTGCAACAACAGCAGCTTCTTCTTTTGTTAATATAGCATGTAATTGTTCTGAGTTTTCAAGTAATTTATCATTTTCTTCAATAAAGCGGGTTGTATAGTTACCTTCACGAAAATTTGGAAATTCAATTAATGCTTGATGAAATGGAATTGTTGTTTGAATACCTTCTATTTGAAATTCACTCAATGCTCTTGCCATTTTATTTAATGCATCATTGCGATCTGTTCCATAGACTATTAATTTAGCAATCATGGAATCATAAAATTCAGGTATTTTATAACCTGGATAAATATGTGAATCTACTCTTACTCCTGGGCCAGAAGGAAACTCAAGATCTTTTATTGTTCCTGGATCAGGACGAAAATTATTAAAAGGATCTTCCGAATTAATTCTTGCTTCTATAGCCCACCCACGAATAAAAAGATCTTTTTGGGCAAAAGGTAATTTATCACCCATAGCTATTTTTATTTGCATTTGTAATAAATCAACACCTGTTACTATTTCTGTTACTGGATGTTCAACTTGAATTCTTGTATTCATTTCCATAAAATAAAATTTTGTTGGAGATTCTAATATAAATTCAATTGTTCCTGCATTTACATAACCAACACTTTGAGCAGCTCTGACTGCAATTTCGCCCATTTTTTTTCTTGTTTCATCACTAATGTAACTCGAAGGGGCTTCTTCAATTAATTTTTGATGCCTTCTTTGAATAGTACAATCTCGTTCAAATAAATGAACAATATTTCCATGAGAATCTGCTAAAACTTGAAATTCAACATGTCTTGGATGTTCTATATATCGCTCACAAAAAACATCTGCATTGCCAAAGTAACTAAGAGCTTCCCTTTGGCAGGCTTCAAAAGCTTGCGCAAGTTCTTCATCCTTGCGAACAACACGCATTCCTTTTCCACCACCGCCTGCTGCGGCTTTTAAAATAAGTGGATATCCTACTTGATGTGCAGTATCTTGGAGATCTTTTAAATCTTTTAATGGCTCATTTTTGCCAGGACTACATGGAACCCCTGCTTCTGTTACTTTTCTTTTCGCTAATGTTTTATCACCCATAGCATGGATAGATGCAGGTGAGGGGCCTATCCAAACTAAACCTGCTTTTAAAACTTCATTTGCAAATTCTGCACTTTCTGATAAAAAACCAAAACCTGGATGTATAGCTTCAGCTTCAAGCTCTTTTGCTGCATTTAAAATATTTTGGATATTTAAATAACTTTCATTACTCGGCGCATTGCCAATCCAACAAGCTGCATCGGCTAAAGCAACGTGTCTAGAATGAAGATCTGCCGATGAATAAACAGCTAAAGGTGACAAACCTAAATCACGACAAGCTCGAATAATACGCACACCAATTTCACCTCTGTTGGCGATAAGTACTTTTTTAAATGGCTTATGTATTAATGGTAAATATTGATCATTAAACATTTTAAAATCCCATCCTGAATTATATTTTAATTATAAAGGAATATTGCCGTGTTTTCTTTTTGGTAATTCTTTTCGTTTTTGTTTATTTAAAGTTAGAGCTTGAATTAATAATTTTCTTGTTAATTTAGGTTCAATTACATCGTCTATAAAACCTTGCTGTGCAGTGACGTACGGATTTGCAAAAGTATCCCGATAGTTTTGAATTAATTCCTGTCTTTTTTTCTCAGGATTAGTTGATTTCGCAATATCATTTTTGAATATAATATTGCATGCACCTTCTGGTCCCATGACTGCAATTTCTGCGCTTGGCCATGCAATATTATAATCAGCACCAATATGTTTAGAGTTCATAACATCATATGCGCCACCATATGCTTTTCTTGTAATCACTGTAAATCTAGGAACTGTAGCTTCACAAAATGCATAAAGTAACTTAGCACCATGTTTAATAATCCCACGCCATTCCTGCTCTGTTCCAGGTAGAAAGCCTGGAACATCAGTAAAAACTATTAAAGGAATATTAAATGCGTCGCAAAAACGAACAAAACGAGCTGCTTTTATGCTTGCATTAATATCTAATACTCCAGCTAGATTCATAGGATCATTTGCAACAATCCCGACTGATTGACCTTGTAACCGAGCAAAACCTATAATCATATTTTTTGCATAATTAGGTTGCAACTCTAAGAAAGAATCCAAATCACAAACTCGTTTAATAATTTCTCGCATATTATATGGCTGATTTGGATTGTCTGGAATAATTGAATTTAATTCTAAATCTGCTCTATCCGCTGCATCACTACAATTATGTACAGGCGGTGCTTCCAAATTATTTTGCGGAAGATAGGAAATTAATTTTTTCACAAATGCAATGGTTTCATATTCATCTGCGCAAGCAGCATCGGCTACACCACTTTTCGAATGATGCGTATCTGCTCCACCCAATGATTCAAAATCAACGTCTTCACCAGTTACCGTTTTTATAACATCTGGCCCTGTAATAAACATATGTGAAGAGGTTTGGGTCATTATTATGAAATCGGTAATAGCTGGAGAGTAAACTGCACCACCTGCACATGGTCCTAAAATTGCACTAATTTGTGGAATAACTCCACTTGCTATGGTGTTCCTATAAAAGATATCTGCATATCCACCTAAACTGGAAACTCCTTCTTGAATGCGTGCTCCACCACTATCATTTAAACCAATTACCGGAGCACCATTTTGCAAAGCAAGATCCATTACTTTACAGATTTTTTTTGCATGCATCGCACCTAAAGAACCACCAAAAACAGTGAAATCTTGGGCAAAAACATATACAGGGCGACCAGCGATAAATCCATAGCCGGTGACAACGCCATCACCTAAAAATTTTTGTTTTTGCATTTCAAATTGATCGCAATTATGAGTAACAAATGCATCTAGTTCTACAAAAGAATTACTATCAAGAAGCTCTTGAATTCTTTCGCGTGCGGTCATTTTTCCTTTTTCGTGTTGAGCATCGATTCTTTTCTGCCCTCCACCAATAAATGCCTTGTTCCGTTCCTCTTTCAGCTTCAAAATTGCTTTTTCCGTACTCATTGTCATTTTAGTTACCCTTCAAGTATTTTTTTTATTTCAAGGATTACATCTTGCACTTTTGTTCCTGGAGTAAAAATTGCCTTAACTCCCACTGATATTAAAAAAGGAATATCCTCAGCAGGTATCACTCCACCACCAAATACAGGAATGTCGCCCCCTCCCTTTTCTTTTAAAGCTTCAATTAATTTGGGAAAAAGAGTTTTATGCGCGCCTGAAAGCAAAGACAAGCCAACAATATCAACATCTTCCTGAATAGCGGTTTGAGCTACATCTTCAGTTGATTGACGAACACCTGTATAAATAACTTCCATACCAGCGTCGCGGAGAGCTTTGGCGATATATTTTGCACCTCTATCATGACCATCTAGTCCACATTTTGCGATTAAAACTCGAGGAATTTTTGTAAAAGAAACACCTCCAAGAATATGCGAACCTCCACCGACCTCAACTTTGGAGAAACAGATAGGTGAAAGATTATTCAAAGAATAATAGGGCTTTATCATAGATTAAAATCCTGTATATGAAGAGCTCGATAGCAGATTACAAAGCGTTAGTGTATTTATTACGTATGATTTTGCAAGAATTTACAAAGATACTTGCAATGCGAAAGAATAAGAGCTAATGCTTTGCTGTTTTGAAAAGAATTACTATCAGGATGTCAAAATATGTGGCAAAAACATGCTTATAAGTTACACTCGCTTGAGTATAAAGTACGAGAAGCAAAAGGAAAAATTAACATATTTGATCGCCAATGGAATCAGCCCTATGTGATTGGTGTTTGTGGGGGCTCTGGCAGCGGAAAAACTACATTTTGTAAACAACTTGTAAAGTATTTAGGCCATGATAACGTTTTGCACATCAGTCAAGATGCCTATTACAAAGACTTAAGCCATCTTCCCTTTGAACAAAGGGCTGACGTTAATTTTGACCATCCAGATATTATAGAGTTCCCTTTGTTAGCCGCGCATTTAGACGATCTTATGCTCGGGAAAGATGTTAATTTACCTCTCTATGACTTTGCTAAACACAGTAGATTACTAGGAAATCAATATGCATCTCCTAAACCTATTGTTGTTTTAGAAGGAGTTCTTTTATTTTCTGATTCAGATATTGAAAAAAGAATAAATCATAAGGTTTTTATCGATGCTTCAGAAAAAGTAAGATTTGAACGCAGACTCAAACGTGACGTGCGGGAACGAGGAAGAACACCTGAATCTGTGCATAAACAATTCAATCATTCCGTTAGTCCAATGCACAATATTTATGTTGAGCCTGGAAAAACAAAAGCTGATCAAGTCGTTTCTGGTGAGCAATCATTTGATACTGTAATAGTAGACCTATCCCTAAAAATTTTGAAAGAACTCTTTTCAAATTAAAATTTCTGGCAAAATTTCCTTTATTCTTTTTAACAAGTTGAACACAAAATAAAAATAATTAAATACCCAATTAAAAAGCAGACAGTTTTGTCTGCAAAGATACTTTTACAGTTATGTTTTCTTGATATGTAATTAACTACCATTTATTAGACACAGTAACTTGATAAGAACGTCTCATTTAATAAGACGCTTTTTATTCATATTTTATATTTCGTTTCTTAAGATCATTTGTTATAATAATTTATAAACAAAATTGACATCTATTATTAAGGAGAAAATAAGTGGAATACTTATTGAGTAAGATATATTCTGATCCAATATATTCGATTAAAAGTTTGACAACTTTTCAACTAAATTACTTTCTTGACTACTTTAAATTTGAATGTCGCAACGAATATTATCCAACCAGTCAAGAGTGTAATGATGATAAAGAAATGGCAAATTTAATTTATAAAAATATAAAAACTGAAATCAAACAACGAGTTAAACTTGGCATACCATACAGACAGCTACACTAAAAATTATCTATGCAAAAATATCTAAAAAAAATTAAATTAACAGGCAAATTATAATTTTATTTGTGAGAAACCATATGTGAAATAAATTTGCATAAAAAAGTTTCATCTATTTTTATTTTTTACTAAACAATTTATAAATTTTATTGAAATTTTCTAAAAAATATGTGAAAAATAATATCTCATATAAAATTGAGAACTTACTTTAAATTGAATTTTTGGAAAATTAAACTTTAAATATTGGATACGATATGCCTAACACAAAAAAACTTCTTGTTATTTTTGTTATTTTTGTTTTTATTACTATTGTCATTCCCGTATCAGTGCAAGTCTATAAAAAGACGCAAGCATATGCTTCCGGTGAAGTTTACACAGATGATGGTCATGAACTGACAGTAAATATGGCTGAAATTCCCCAAATTCCTTGGGATGTTAAAAAAGCCGCAGTTCATGTAATAGAAACCTTTACCGCAGCAGTCCACGGTAGTTTAGCTCCCTACTATTTTAGAGATCAAAAAGAGCCCTCAAATCAAAATGTTTTGCTTGAAAGTTATAGTTGTGAAAAATTAATTTGCAAAGCTATTTTAAAACGGAACATGGAATTTCATAACGGACGAACAGTTACCGCCTATGATGTGGAATACTCACTTATAAGAGAAATATTAGCTGACCCAGAAGAAAATTATGCTGAATCTATTTTAGATGATATTGAAGGTATCAATTCCATAGCATTTAATTATTTAAAATATATCAAAATCGATGGAAATCGGTATCCCTCTGGCAATGTCAAAGGAATTATCGTTAAAAATGAATTTGAAATTGAATTTCACTTAAAAAGAGAAAATAATTTTTTCTTTGCTAGAATTAGCGATGGCAAATTACCAATAGTACCAATAGAAACACTGAAGGAAGATCATCTTACCTGGAAACAATTTCCGGTTGGTTTTGGAAAATATAAAGTTACTAATGTTGATTTAGCAAAACATGAATATTATCTGCAAAAAGTTTCGTATAAAGAAAATATCCCAAATAAAGTAAAATTAATTTTCACCGCCGATCAACAAGGTGACATAAAATTATTACTTGGCGGCCCACATCGCGGTAACGAAGAATATGAACACCGCCTGGTCTTTTCAAACCCCTATTCAAATGGCGGATTTTTATTTAATCATACAACTGAGCTTGGCAGTAATTTTTATTTTCGCAAAGCAATTTCTTATGCTCTTGATAGAAATATAATTGCCAGGGCTTCGTATTTTAATGAATTGTTCCCAGAAGATCAATTGCTTCCCAATTCAGTTAATTTTAAAGAATACCGTCCAGATTTACCCTTACAATCCCAAAATATAGAACTAGCAAAACAATACTTAGCTAAAGTACCAAAACATCTTTGGCAAAATAAGCGGTTTGAAATTCCCGTTTATTGGGAAGATGTTAAAGAAATTTATACACTGCCATATATTGTTGAAATTAAAAAGCAACTCGCTGCAGTTGGATTGCATGTTGACTTTTTAAATTCCGATGAAAGGTTTGAAAAATTTAACACAGGAGATACCAGGGTCTTTTGTTTTACAGGGTTTTCCTTTGCCAATAAAGACCCTCATAAATTATTTAGTTACTTTAGAAAAGGAAGCTATTTCAAAAATGAACATCCAAATAACCCACTTTATGAAACCCTCTACCAAAATGCCGTAAACAACAAAGATCCATTAAATACAAAGCCAACAAAAATACTTGGCAATTATTTTTTTGATGAGTCTATTATGGTTGTTCTTTTTGTCCAGCGCATGTCACTTTCCTATGACCCTAGGGTAGTCATCAGCCTTGGCAACCAATACAACGGAACACGCTTTGCTGTTTGGGAAATCAAAATGCGGAGCAATAGTTTGATAAACTAATATTTTTTAGTAATAGATGACATAATTATCTAAATAATTTAAATATACAAAATGTTTTTTGCTGTAATCATTTTAATGTTTATGGCTTTTTTATGTGCTTTGAGGCCTCTATGCAAAATTTTAAATTAAATAAAAGGAAATTTCTAACTAATTTTGCAAAAGGAATTTTTTACCCTTGGGTACTAAAAAGTTCCTTTTCTAACGCTAATTCCCTTTGCCCCTCAAAAATGCTAAAAATAAATCTATCAGATATTCCCCAAATTCCTTGGGATATTGAAAAAGCATCTTGGCATGTCCTATCTACATTTCACAATGCAGTTCATGGAAGTTTGTTTGAACATACAAATTCAAAAAAATTTTTGATAGAAAAAGCTCAGTATAAAAATAACAAGTTAATTTTATACTTAAAAAAAGGAATTTTTTTTCATAACGAACGAGAAGTAAATGCCTATGATGTTGAATTTTCTTTCTACAAAGACTTGCTAAATTATCCCAAGCACAGTTTTACTAAAAACTTAATGCAGGCAGTACAAGGGATAGAGCAACTAAATTTAGCAAATATTTGTTATACTGAGTATAAGCAAATTTGGTATCCAAGCAATTTTATTTCTGGCATTAAAGTGATCGATCCTTATACACTTGCTATTAGTTTACATTGTCCCGATTACTATCTATTGAATAATTTAAATAACCCAAGACTTCCTATTGTTCCAATCGAAGAACTAAATCCAAACGATTATACTTGGAAACAGACCCCCATTGGTTACGGTGAATATCAGGTACATTCCTATAATCATACAAAGAGTGAATATATATTAAAAAAAATTTCTCCTAGCAACGGAAAAACACCACATTTTATCCAACTGCAGTTTCATGATAAAAATATAGCAGACATATACGTTCTATATCGTTACAGATTGCAGAATAAATTAACGAACTTTATTAATATTAAAAAACCATATTTTTATGCTAATAATGGATTTTTATATAACTATCAATCCCAATTAGGTTGTAATATAAATTTTCGCAAGGCCATATCTTATGCGATTAATAGATGTGAGCTCGCCAAAAAAGCTTTCAAACAAGAAATAGTTCCTGAAAATTATTTTATCCCAAAAAAATTTCTGTTAAGTAAACAATCAGAATTTGAAGAAAACAACCATAGTTATGAAAAAGCCCTTCATTTTTTAAATATGGTTCCAAAAAATTTATGGCAGAATAAAGTGCTACAAGTTCCAACAATATTAGATTATAAAAATATTCAAACCATTCCTTACCTGCAAATGATAAAACATCAACTAAAAACCATTGGACTGCAAATTGAGTTTTTAGAAACTAATTTAAACTATGATAAATTTATAAAAAATGATAATAATCATTTGTGGTTTACTGGTTTTGCATTAGATAAAAATAATTTGTTGAAAAATTTTCTTCACTTTGTTGATAGTTCTTATTTTGAATATGAGCAACCTAGTGACCCTACTTTAGCACATTTAATTGAAAAAGCCTTTCAAACATATCAAACAGATCCCCACTATTTACAAATACTAAGCAAGTATTTTAAAGAACAAGAATATATGACTGTCCTATTTAATACTTACTTTCATTACTCTTACAATCCTAAAACAGTTAAGTCATTGGGTAAGCAAATAGAAAATTGTTCGCTTACCTTAAGCGAAATTGAGTTTTTTTAATTATGGTAAGCTTATAATTTAAATTTATTTTTAGTGACAATAAGCAACTGATCAGCTACAAATAAAACTCTTTATGATTGTATTTTTAACTTTAACTAAGAGTAATAATGCACCAAGTATTTTTTTACCTTCGAAGAAACTCTGTAAAATTAATTGTCCTTTTAGGAGCTATTTTTTTTCTGTTCTATTTGTTTTTTTTTCAAACACATCCTGAAGATAGAAAAGAATTAGAAACAGTTTCTGTTAATTTAGGTGAAGTTAGGCAAATTCCCTGGGATCTAAAACAAGCACCCATCCAAGTAAATGAAACCTTTGTTGCGGCGGTTCATGGTAGCTTGACAAGCGTTCATTCCTTCGGCTCAATAGATAATTCCAACCAAAATACCTTACTAGATAAATATTACTGTGAACAATTAGTCTGTTACTTAGAATTAAAAAACAATATTTTTTTTCATAATAAGCGGAAAGTCAATGCTTACGATGTTGAGTTTTCTTTAATTAAACAGATTTTAAAAGACAAAGCAGAAAGTTTTACCCTTCCAATACTAAATGATGTTGAAGGAATAAATAAAATTAATTTCAAGAATCTTAAATGGATACAGTATTCTGAAATTAGTTATCCAACAAATTTAATTAGTGGAATTAAAGTTATTAGTGCAACTAAACTGCAAATAAAACTCAAGCATTTTAATAAATACTTCTTTCATAAAATATCTCAAGGTCGTTTACCAATAGTACCTATTGAAGAATTACAGGCTGATTATGAAACTTGGAAACAGTATCCAATAGGATTTGGTAAATACAAGGTAACCCATGCAGATATTGAAAAAAGTGAATATTTATTAGAAAAATATGATAAAACTGAAAAAATTCCTGATAAAATTTTTTTGTTTTTTAGTGATACAGTAAATGGTGATATTAACATGCTTTTAGGAAATCCTTTACGGCAACTACCAAAAGATGATCATATTTTAGTTTTATCAAATTTTTATTCCAACGGAGGATTTTTATATAACTACCAAACCGAATTAGGCAGAAATGAAAACTTTCGCAAAGCAATATCTTTTGCTTTAGATAGATACAAAATTGCAAAAGCATCCCATATCAATGAAATTTTTCCAGAGGATCAGCTGTTAAGCAACTCAGATTGGCAAATGACTTATCGTTTCCCGAGATCTATTCAAAAACAAAACTTGAAAAAAGCCAAAGAGTATCTTGCAAAAGTACCTAAACATTTATGGCAAAATAAAATTTTTGAAATTCCAACTTACTGGGAAGATGTTAAGCACATATATTCTTTACCATATATTAAAGAAATGCATAAACAACTAGAAGAGCTTGGCCTAAAAGTTAAGTTTTTAGATACGAATATTGAATATGATAAATTTGTCAAAGGTGATAAAAATACTCTTTGGTTTACAGGCTTTGGAATTAGCTTTGTCAGTTTTGATCCAAATGCAACTTTTGGGCATTTTATTAAGGGCTCATATTTTACCTATGAACAACCTAATGATCGCATTTTTAATTCAATGTATGAACAATCAACAAAACATTATTTAGAAAAACCTTATCTTACCCAACAAATGAGCAAATATTTTGCGGATAAAAATTTTATGACTGTTGTAATGAACCAGCGGATGTCCCTTTCATTTAACCCACATAAAATTGTAAGTTTAGGAAATCAATACAATGGCATTCGATTTGCTTTATGGGAATTAAAACTCAAACAATAAAATTACATATTTTTTAGATATTTTGCAGGTAAAATTATTTTTTTAGATATTCATCTGCGTGACATAACTACACAAATGCATTAGATATGCTTCGTACAAAGGTTATGACACGCTCATCAATCTTCTTTCACTATAATATAAGAAACTCATATGACTAGCGACAAAAATAAATTATCAGTAATTTTTATATTTCTTATTTTAATTGCAATAATTTTAGCTGTTAATAAAAAATTAAAAAGTCAAATATATGAAGATTCTGGAGTCTACCCTGATGATCAAACAATAACGATAAATTTGTCGGATCAACCGCAAATTCCTTGGAAACAGGTAGATACCTCTACATATGTGGTTGAATCCTTCTCATCAGCTGTCCACGGTAATTTAGTTTCTTTCAATGGAACCTTTAATGAATCTACTGATAGTAATTCTCTATTAGAAAAATTTTTTTGCGATGGGAAAATTTGTTATGCTAATTTAAAGAAAGGCATTTATTTTCATAATGAAAGAGAAGTTACTGCTTACGATATTGAGTTTTCATTCATCAGACAATTACTTACCTTCAATAATGATAATTTTGCAAAAACAATTCTGGATGACCTTGTAGGAATTGATAACTTAAAAAAAGAAAATATAAAAAAATTACTGATAGATAATCACTTAAACTATCCAAGTGGACTAATTTCAGGAATAAAAGTTAAAGATAAATACAATATTATTTTTAATTTAAAAAATGAAAATAGTCATTTTTTTCAAAAGGTTTCAACTGGTTATTTACCAATAGTGCCTGTAGAAGAATTTGATGATTCGTATCTAAACTGGAAGCATTATCCAGTAGGATTTGGAAAATATAAGGTTGTTAAAGTAGATTTGCATAATTATGTATTTGTTGTTGAGCGTGTAAGTGACAAAGATGACATTCCAAAATTTATCAGATTCATTTTTGATCAAAGAGATATTGGTGACATAAAAGGTTACATAGGCCTAAATAAACAAAATCCTAATTTTGATGGACACATTATATTTCCGGATATTTATTCAAGTGCAGGATTTTTATTTAATTTTAAAACTGAATTAGGGGCAAATAAAAATTTTAGAAAAGCAATTTCTCTTGCGTTGGATAGACAAAAAATCTCAAAATCTTCTCCTTATGGTGAATTTGTAGCTGATGATCAGTTACTTCCTGCATCTGGTTGGCAGAAGAACTATAGAGCAGAAATTCCTGTTCAGAAAAAAGATATTGAAATAGCTAAGTCTTTATTAAAAACAATACCCGAACATCTTTGGAAAGATAAAATATTTGAAGTTCATACTTTTTGGCCTACAAGTAGAGATTTAAACGAAGAACCTTATATCCAAGAGATAAAAGAACAATTAAAAGAAGTTGGTATACTTATTCATTTTATAAACACGGACATGAATTACACCAAATTTAAAAAAGATGATAAAAACGTTTTATGGTGGAGCGGGTTTGATACTTCTAAAACAGATCCAAACTCAAATTTTGCATTTTTTAAACAAGGATCATTTTTTGATAATATCTATCCAAACGATCCGCAGTTGGATAAATTATATGAAGAAGCTACTAAAAATTTGAGTAAAAGCCCTATTTTTACCAGACATCTGAGTCAGTATTTTACTGAAAATCAAATTATGGTAGTAGTATTTCAAGTTAGAATTTCTTTTTTATACAGAAAAAAAAGAATTTCTTCATTTGGAAATCAATATAATCCTATTAAGGTTTTAGTTTGGGAATTGAAATTAAACAAATAAAAATAAACTGCATGTGGAAAAAGAAATTAAAAAATATAAATAAAAAAATATATGTAATTTACTGGATAATTATCTCTTTTATAATTTCTTTTATTTTAGTGATAATTGATATCGCAGTAATTAATCATCAACTAAAAGACTACTACTTATCTACCTTTGGTTACACAGAATACTTAATGCAAAATAATTATTCGCTGGAAGCATACAGACGGCTTATAGAAGTTTCTTCATCAATTTACATTTATGAAAAAGTTGAAAAAAATAACTTTTTTGCTGCGGAAATATGGGACTGCGTAAAATGTGAAGGAAACCGTTTTCCAATTTGGCAAACAAATGCCTCTTCTATAGCTGAAACAAAAACAAAAAATTCTATATTTTTGAATGATGTTTTCAAAAAATTGAATTCAATTTTTATATATAATGACTGGCTCATTATTGGTGTTTCATTTCCTATTTATTCTTATAAAATTTCAAATGACAAAGTGTTTCAACAAAAAAAATACACTTTAAAATTCTATAAAAAAGCATTAGACTATAAAGTATTCAAAGATAGTACTTCATTTTTTGAAGTATTTACAATTTTAAATGTCTTAGTTTTCATGCTTCTTCTATTTATAGTTATTTTACCTTTATCAATTTTAAAAAGAAAAGTTGCAGTAAATACTGCCAGAAAAATAGAATCTAGTACATTAGAAAATATCAAAAATATGATTGAACATGAACTAGTAAATCAAGAAAATGTCTTAAAATTTCCGTTAGATTTAAAAGCTTCAATAACTGCTGCTTTGCATCATAATAATGTAGCACAAATTATATTAAGAAAAGTCCGCATAGAAAATATAAATCCATTAGAGGTTTTAGATGAAGTATGGAAAAATATTGGTAATACAAATATTTTACTAACTTGTAATATTAATATAAAAAATAAGGCTAGATTTGACAGAAGTAAGCTATTTATCGCTTTTAATACGATATTAAAAAATGCTGTTCATTCAAGTGTTCAAGCAAAAAATATTGAAGTAAATATAGTTCAAAACTGGTATCATAATTTCAAAAAAACAATTTTGGTAGACATTTCTAATGATGGATTACCAATACCTAGAGAATTACGTTCAAAAATTTTAAACGGCTTTACAAATAAAACAGACGGACATGGAATTGCGCTTAAGAATTTAAAGGAAATATTGAAAAAAAATGGTAGCTATTTAAAATTACTTTCAACTTCTAAAACTTGCTTTTCATTTGAAATTAAGGCTGCAGAAGATAAAATGATAATTCAAAAGAAAATTTTATTAAAAAATGATATTATTGAAGAAAATATTAAAAATAAAATAGATGAACTAAGTGAAAAGCCATTGGTTATATTAATAGAAGATAATGAATTAATTTGGCATGGTTGGAAGTTAAAAATGACCGATGCCCACATTATATTTTTTCGAAATCCTGATGAATTTTTTTGTCATATAGATGAAGAAAGAATGAATGGTAATTATTTTTTATCAAAAGTTGATGCTATAATTAGTGACTTCGATTTTGGTAATGGTGTAAATTTTATTAATTCTAATTTAATAGGAGGTATTGAAAATGAAGAAGAAAAGTTTAAAGGGAAAATAATTTTATGTACTGGTTTTAATGAAAAAATACAAAAAGGCATACCACAATTTATGAAATTAAAAATTGATTTATTTTTTCAAAAAAGACCTATGTCATATTTAGAAATAAATGAAATGATTAATATGAAAAAATCATCTTCCTAAATTAAAAATTGTCTATTAAATTTCTAATTCTATTTAAATTATCATCAACAAAGCATTTTTTATAAATCATTTGTCTAGCAATTATTGAAAAATCATGCACTGATATTTTCATTTTCCTAATAAGAACTAATAATCTAACTAATTCTCTTCTTGCTTCAATAGAAAGTTCTTTATCAATTAGTTGTATTTCTTTTAAAAACACTGAAATATTTGGATCATCATTAAAATCAGAATGCTGTACATTAAAAAATGTGCAAATAATTTCAGGATAACTTTTGTTAAAAAAATCCCCCATTTTTTTAACAACTTTATAGTCATCTAAAATTTTAATTGGATTTTCATATATTCTATGCAAAGTTTTCAAACTTATTTCCAGTAAATTTGCCATTTCTTCTCTTGCCTCTAAAGGAAAAGATAAAAAATAGTCTACTTGAGTACTATCTTCTTTTAATGGCTTTATCTTTAACTGTGAATTACAGTTTGCTGAAAGAATTAGTAACATTTTATTCAATTTATGAATAATATTATCTGCTATAGTAGTTTCCATTTTACAATAATTTCAAAATCTTTACTTACTAGATATAGGTAAATTTGCAGGAGTATTTTCACAAGTTCCTTCTTCAAGAACATCAATTATAATATCGTGTGAATCAAATACAAAAGATCTTTTGCAAAGAAAATTCATGCGTAAATCTTTATTTGTAGCAGTTCGATCGGCAGAAAAAAATTGGCGATAAGAAATGATATCATTCTTCCCAACTTTCTCTTTTGAGTCTGGTGTTCCATATTTTGGATGCTTTAAAACTTCTGCAATATTTTTGCCAATCCAAGGTTTTAATGAAACATTATCAGATTGTCTTTTATCGATACTTTCACAAGAAGCTAGAAGAAATGGTAGTAAAAACAAAATTTTTTTCATAGTAAAAATCCTTTTATAAATTAATAATTTAACAATATTATTACCAACGTTCATCAACTTTTTTTTGGCCTAAAAATATCTCAGCAACCCGCTTTTTTGTTGCTTTAGAGACATCTAAAGGAAGTTCTGTTATTGGAAACCACTTTGCTTCCGCAATTTCTTTATTCCGCTTAAATTCTTCTATTTGAAATTCTTTTATAATATATAATGTAACTATATCATGAACTCCAAGATAAAAATTTAAATAACAATCTATAATTTGGGGTGAATTTATAGGAGTTACAGCTACCTCTTCTTTTAATTCACGAACAATTGCTTGTCTTGGGGATTCTCCTTTATCAACACCACCGCCAGGAAAATGCCAGCCAGCGGTATAAGTATGTTTGACAAGCAAGACTTCATTCTTTTTATTTAAAATTACAGCTCTAACACCATGTGTAGTAATACCAACACATTTTTGATAGCTTTTAAATAATTTTAATAAAACAAAGTAAATGCTAAATTTCAACTAAGCCTCTTTTTCATGAAAATACTTCTACTTAATTCAATACCATAAACTGCTACTGGAAATAAAATCGCCAAAAAGAATCCATTGCTATCAGAATAAAGCATACTTACTCCAACAATTGGAGGACCAATTAATGAACCTAAGCCAAACATCGCAACAATTGCTGAGTTTCCTCCAGCTAAACTGCTTCCTTGATATTTATTTCCAACAATAATTAAAGCTAGTGTATAAAATCCTGAGATACAAGCTCCCCAAAAAAACAAAATAACATATAACACAATAGGCTGCAAAATAAATATTTTTATACCTATAGCTCCTAAAACTCCTAAAATAACACATACTAATAATGACTTTAAAGACCCATATTTATCAGCAATAGCTCCTATAAAATATTGCAAACAAGCTTGTCCTAAACCAACAGAAATTAATAAAGAAACAGAAACTCTTTCAGTTAGTCCATTTTTTTCACCAAATATTGGGAGCAAATTAAATGCTGAAGTTTCTAAATATCCATAGACAACTGCGGCAAACATAGCTACTGGAGTGGAAAGAATAATAGGAATTAAAGGAGTTTTTTCTTCAGACGTAATATTTGGAATTTTATTTTTTGCAATAAATAATGGTACTAAAACTAGAGCAAGAAAAAAAGACCCTACGATAAAAGGAGTGAGTCCTTGCGACCCTGTAATAGTTAAAATACCCGCGCCAGTAAAATATCCAATGCTTAAACAAGAAGAAAAAATACCCATGATTCTTCCGCGAATTTGATCATTTGATAATTCAGCTATCCATGTTTCACTTGCAACAAAGATTGCATCTAGACAAGCTCCAAAAATAAATCTTAACAAAAACCAAAACAATAAAACTTGCGTAAAATAAAAACTAATGAATGATAAAAGAGAAACTACAACACAAAAGAAAATAAAAACTTTTAATCCATATTTTTCTAAATATTTTACAAATAATGGTGAAAGTAACATAGCTGCTAAGGCTGGCATAGCAGTATTTAGCCCAATTATTGAAGAAGAATATCCCATATTTTTCATTATGATTGATAGTAAAGGCAGAGATAAACCAAAACCAATACCAGTAGCAGCAACACAACATAACGCAGCAATAATTCCTGATGTATTTTTATTTTCACGAAAGTTAAGAAATTTCACAAATTGTATACCTATAGATAGCGGAATAATAACCTAAAGGTTATTGAATTTAGAACTTTATTTTAAAAATTTTATTATGTCAAACAAGAAATTATACCATAAAAAATGGTAATATATTAATAATTATATACAATTATTCGTTTTTTTCAGCTTTTTCTTTAGACATATCTTTATTCAAACTACTGTTTTCAACACCATTCATTTTATTATCTTCATTATCCATTCCTTGTGCTGAAGATTTTTCTTTAATAGGTGCTTGCTCTTGTATTGGTACTTTTGTAGAAAATCCTTTAGGCAGCAAAGGAGACTGACGTTCATCTTTATTCACTGATTTTCCAGTTTCTTTTGAATAAGTCCCTTTTGGTAAATTAGGATCAATGAACTCTGTTTTTTGGAATTTCGGCAATTCACCAGGCATCAAAGGATGATAGCTTTGTTCAACTGAAATATCGTAGTGAGGAGCATCGATATAAATATTCCCACTGCCATCAATTCTCACATTTACATTTTCTAAATCTTGGTTTTTTATTGAGTTTATATTTACCCCATTTAAGTAGATGATTCGACCTGTCATGTAAGTAGATTCATAAGGTAATTTTCTTGGACTCATTGGAACTGGTTGAACAGCAATTCCCTGCGGTCTTTGCAGTGTTACAGCAGGAGCATTCATAAGTTCTAAAGACTGATTTGTTACAGGTATTGGCACACTTCCTACTCTTTGAACCCCACTTCCTTGTAATGGAGCTACTTGCATAGGAATTTCTTGCATACTTGTTTGAGCCTGCTGTTTATATTCTGGAGGTATCGACTTAAAATCTGAGATAGGATCTTGAGCAAAAGCTTCAACTACATAGAAATTTAAAAATAAATAACAAATATTTTTTAAAAAAGAAAAATAATATTTCATAATATTCCTTAATATTTAAAGGAGTTAATTACAAAATAACCTATTTACTTATTTTTCAAAGAGCATTTTTTGCATTCTTTCACCAATTACTGGAGCAAATAAAAAACCGCTTTTATGAGCTCCTGCACAAATAAATTTTTTTATGTTGTCATTTTTTGAAACTAATTCTGTTAAAACAATTTCAGAATGTCCAAATCCAACACGATAACCATCAATTTGTTTTAAAAGTTTAATATTTGAAATATTATGAGGAAAATCAATAAATAAATTTTGGAGAAAATTTAAAAATTTTATATTTTTTTCATACAACCTATCATTATTACCAATATCATTTAAATTATTTATTTTAGCTGTAGAAGATGAAATATAATTAATAAAACTATTACCACTTAAAGTAATTTTATCTTTTGTTACCAATGAAACTTTTTCTACTAGCGAATACTCATTTAAATGAAATAATTTTTCTCCTTCAAATGTAGAACCTATTGTTAATCTTTCTTTAGCAAGTTCTAGAGGTAATTCAAATTGTAATTCATTTAATAATGGCTTAGTCCATGCGCCAACACAAAATATAATATTTTTACAATGAGATTTTCTTATAATATCTTTATAATAAGAAAGATTAAAATCATTTTTTTCGATATTTACAGATCTTTTTTCCAGTACATTTCTTAGTAATAGTAACAATTTTTTTCCATCTACCCAAGCTTCATTCTCATATATAATTGTGTTATTCTTTGCTTGAATACTGGTTAAAGGTAAATTTCGTTTATTAAGTTCTACATCTGTTTGCTTTACTCTTTTATAATGTTCAAACATTTCAAAGGAATTAGAAAAATAGTCTATTCCTTTTCCTTCATTATAAATTTTATTTACTTGAAACTCAGAAGCATTCAATTCTTTTATTAATGATTGCAACCAATTTTTATAAATTACTTTACTTTCTAGTTTTAATCTAAAATGCGGATCTCTAGCAAATAGCTGTCCTTTAGTTGCTAAATTAGCAGCCGCTGCATAAGAACCTGATTTTTCGTTTTCATTTGAAATAATTTTTATCTCTTTCGGAGAGATTAAATTTCTAGTTAAATATTCGGCAACTGACAATCCCAATATACCAGAACCTATAATAATGTATTGTGTCATTTTCAAGCCTTTATAAATTAAGGATATAATCCTTCAAGACTGATATATGACAGATGAATTAAAAAGATAAGTTTATTTTAAATTATCTTGATTAAAAGCATATTTTCCCATACTTTTTAGGTAAAGGTAAGCGCTTTTTACTTGATAGTCGTCCCGTAATTGGCTTGGCCATTTACTTATTTCAATATCATTTTCATTTTGTTTATTTTGGAGCGAAATAGTATCTTGATCTTTTGCTTCGATATGTTTCTCTAAATCAGCTTCTCTTCTGGGATAACGTAATTGCGGGCTCTCATTTTGTTGTAACTGTTGAACTTTCCCAAGAACTGATTGGGAAATGAGAGGGATATCTGGAGTAATTCCTTTTGCTTGAATACTTCTTCCTTTCGGAGTGAAGTACCTAGCAATAGTCATTTTTAATGCTCCCCCATTAGGTAAAGGAATAATATTTTGCACACTTCCTTTCCCAAACGTTTGCGTACCCATAATTATTGCACGTTCCCTATCTTGTAATGCACCCGCAACTATTTCACTCGCACTGGCGGTACCTTCATTTACAAGAACAATCATTGGAAAACTTGATAAAGTATTTCTTTTTATTGCATATTCAACATCATCTGGTTTATTGATATCTCTCCCTACAGTAGAAACTATAATGCCCGAATCAATAAATAAATTTGTTACTTTAACTGCTTGTTCGAGTAATCCTCCTGGATTATTCCGCAAATCCAAAATGAGTCCCTTAATTTTCCCATTATTTTTTGTTTCAAAATTTTTAATATACTTTCCTAATTGTTCAGACGCATCCTCTTGAAAAATAGTTAATTTTGTATATGCATAACCTGAAGAAAGTTCTGCAATAGAAGCACTGTTACTTCGAATAACTTCTCTTTCAATAGTTGCCTTTTTTATTAACCCTTGTTTCCCATTTTTATCAGGTGTAAAATATTCAATAGTAATACTACTACCAACTATTCCGCGCATTTTACTAAGAGCTTCTTCAATTGTTTTTTGATTTACTATTACATTTCCTACAGAATAAATAATATCTCCAGCTTTTAATCCAGCTCGTTGCGCAGGTGAATTTTCTACAATTTCGACTATTTCTAATTTACCGCCTGCTGGATTAATAACAACTCCTATACCTCCAAATTTACCGCTTGTATCAGAACTAAAGTCTGAATATTGTTTTGCAGTAAGATATGTTGTGTGCGGATCTAACTCTGATGTCATTCCTTTTAAAGCTTTTTCAATTAAAACATCAGGATTTACTGCTTTTGGATCCACATAATTTGCCTCAAGTAAATTTAGTACCTTTGCAAAAGCTTCTAGTGATTGAAATTTTTTATTTTCTATTTCTATTTTTTGTTTTGCATCTTTTTCATTTGTATTGTCAGGTGGAATTACATTAGAAAATAGTTCATCAGGATGAGCAAACGTTTCTGAAGCATGAAAAGCAGTGAAAATTACAAGCAATTTAACACATAATTTTAACATACTCTTACCTTTGCAACTTATAATCCATTTTTTTATTAATTTTATTTTAATCTTATTAATAGTAGATATAAAGCAGGTAAAATTTGACTCTCTTTTTTACCTAGGAAAAAATCCATAAGCTATTTACATATGGATTTTTTATCTAAGTAACAAAAGTTATTCCTAGGCTGGAGAGCCTTCGTTTGATCCTAATTTACGCCCAGGATAACTTTTTCTTCCAGAAATCATAGACTTCATAAATTCTCTATTGAGCCGAGCAATATTTTCCAAACTAATATCTTTTGGACAAGCACCTGCACAACTTCCCATATTGGTACAAGAACCAAAATCTTCAGAATCCATTTGATAAACCATCTTCGCAACTCGCTGAGAACTTTCAGCTTGCCCTTGAGGTAACAAAGAAAGTTGTGAAACTTTCGCAGAAAGAAACAACATCGCAGATCCATTTCGACAAGCTGCAACACAGGCACCACAACCTATGCAAGTAGCCGCATCAAATGCGAGATCAGCATTTTCTTTCGGAACTGGAATTGCGTTTCCGTCAGGAGCACTTCCTGTATTTACAGATATATAACCACCTGATTGAATTATGCGATCGAGTGCGCTTCTATCTACAACGAGATCTTTAATAATTGGAAAAGC
Organism: Pigmentibacter sp. JX0631; assembly: GCF_029873255.1. Lineage (NCBI taxonomy): Bacteria > Pseudomonadati > Bdellovibrionota > Oligoflexia > Silvanigrellales > Silvanigrellaceae > Pigmentibacter > Pigmentibacter sp. JX0631. The sequence continues at coordinate 1,236,888 of NZ_CP123622.1, forward strand.
CTTCGCAAGGAATGGTTCAACTACGATAGTTTGTCCATCTTGATAATGACGCATATGCAATTGGCAAGCGGTTGTTGATGTTTGCGGTCCGTGCGGATTGCCATCGATCACCATCGAACAGGAACCACATATTCCTTCACGACAATCATGATCAAAAGCTACGGGCTCTTCACCCTTCTGAATTAATTTTTGATTTAATATATCGAGCATTTCTAAGAACGACATATCTGGATTTACATTGTTTAGTTCATAGTCAACCAACTTCCCATTGGCATGCGGACCTGATTGTCTCCAAACCTTTAAATGTAAAGTCATCATTTTATGTGCATTTGATTTATCCATAAGGTCATAATCCTTTTTGTTTACTTATAGCTACGTTGAGTTGGGTGACAATATTCAAATTTTAGCTCTTCAACATGTCTTTCAGGTTTTTTTCCTTCACCTTTATATTCCCAAGCAGCTACATGGGCAAAATTAACATCATCTCTCTTTGCTTCATTATCAGGGGTTTGATGCTCTTCTCTAAAATGTCCACCGCAAGATTCTTCTCTTGCAAGAGCATCGAGGCACATTGTTTCCCCAAGTTCAATAAGATCGGCAACTCGTCCAGCTTTTTCAAGCTCTTGATTTAATTGTTCGCCATTTCCAACAATGGAAACATTTTGCCAAAACTCTTCTTTAATTTTAGGAATTTCTTTTAGAGCTTTTTCAAGACCATCTTTATTTCTAGCCATTCCACAGTAATCCCAGATGACATGACCAAGTTGACGATGGAACTGATCAACCGTTTTACTTCCTTTTATTCCTAAAAGTTTCTGAGTTCTTTCTTTGACATTATTCATTGCTTCTTTAAATTCGGGTCTATCTGTTGTTACCTTTTGTAAGTTAGCACCACCGATATAATGAGTTAACGTAGTTGGAATAACAAAATAACCATCAGCTAAACCTTGCATTAATGCAGATGCACCTAATCGGTTCGCACCGTGATCTGAAAAGTTAGCTTCACCAAGAACATGCAAACCAGGAATTGTAGATTGTAAATTATAATCTACCCACAAACCTCCCATAGTATAATGCACCGCAGGGTAAATACGCATTGGTGTTTTGTATGGATTTTCACCGGTAATTTTTTCATACATTTGAAATAAATTTCCGTATTTTTCACGAATTTTATCTTCACCTAAACGGTTAATTGAATCTTGAAAATCTAAGTAAACAGCTAATTTTGAAGGACCTACACCATGTCCATTATCGCATTCTAATTTCGCTGCTCTTGATGCCACATCGCGTGGTACTAAGTTTCCAAAACTTGGATAACGCCGTTCAAGATAGTAATCCCTTTCATTCTCAGGAATTTGAATTGGAGTACGACTGTCATTTAAATTTTTTGGAACCCAGCATCGTCCATCATTTCTAAGTGATTCTGACATAAGTGTTAACTTAGATTGGTGATCACCAGAAACAGGAATACATGTTGGATGTATTTGTGTGTAACAAGGATTGGCAAATAATGCGCCTTTTTTGTGCGCACGCCAAATAGCTGTAGCATTAGATGCTTTTGCATTTGTAGATAAGTAAAATACATTGCCGTATCCACCAGTTGCTAAGACAACAGCATCTGCATGATGCGCTTCTAATTCACCAGTTATTAAATTACGGACTATAATTCCACGTGCGTGACCATCAATAATAACTAGTTCTAACATTTCAGAACGTGGATACATTTCCACACTTCCTTCTGAAACTTGCCGCATCATTGCTTGGTAAGCACCAATTAAAAGTTGCTGACCAGTTTGTCCTCTTGCATAAAAAGTTCTTGAAACCTGTGTTCCGCCAAAGGAACGAGTATCCAAAAGTCCACCATATTCGCGCGCAAAAGGAACACCAAGGGCTACACAGTGATCAATTATGCGTACGGAACATTCTGCTAATCTATGCACATTCGATTCACGGGCACGATAATCTCCACCCTTAATTGTTTCGTAAAATAAGCGGTAGATTGAATCGCCATCATTTTTATAATTTTTTGCTGCATTTATTCCACCTTGAGCAGCAATTGAGTGTGCTCTACGTGGAGAATCATGAATAAAGAAACACTTAACATGATAACCCATTTCACCAAGAGAGGCAGCTGCAGATGCTCCAGCAAGACCACTTCCCACAATAATAATTGAATGTTTTCTTCTATTGGCAGGGTTCACAAGTTTTGAAGAAAAACGGTGATTTGTCCATCTATCTTCAATAGGGCCCGTAGGGCATTTTGAATCAAAATTGAATGTCATAATTTGTTACCTTGCTAGAAAAACGTAAATTGGTTGAGAAAAGAAGCCTGCAGCAACAACTACAGCATAAGTATAGCCAAAATATTTAAAAAACTTGTTATACCTTGGGTGACTTATTCCGAGCGATTGAAAAATAGATTGAACACCATGATATAAATGAACACCTATTAGAATCATAATCACAGAATAAGATGCCACATAAAAAGGATCTTTAAACTTTTCTACAACTAATTTATAAATATCTCGCATTTGAATACCGTCATACGTAACAAAATACATTTCACCCCATTTAAATGTAATTAAATGCCAGATAATAAATGCAAGAATAATAGTCCCAGTATAGATCATTGTCCTAGATGAAATAGAAGCTGACTTTACTCTTACAGGAGTAACAGAATAAAATTTTGGCTTTGTTGTTCTGTTACGTATAAATAAAGTAAAGCCAGTAAAAGCATGAATCAGAAGAACAAGAACTAAAAATAATTCGGCTAAATAAATTACCGGATTTGATGTCAATGCATGTGAATATTTGTTGTAAGCTTCAGCACTAACAAATATCAAAATGTTACCCAGCATATGTACCATCACAAACAACGACCAAACGGTTGCTGTTAATGCCATAAAGTATTTTTTACCAATGGAACTCGTTAAAAAACCAGAATTTGCTGACATAGAGCAATTCTCCTAAATAAAGTCAAATTAACAGTGAATAAGCAGCACACAATTTAAGCTAAACACTCTCCCTTTTCCACATATAAAACGTTTAATCTTTTATAGCAAATCTGTAATACAACTATCAGATCGAAACAGGACTAAATCATAACCAAAATCAAAGTAAACTTTCGTCACTATCAAGGATAAATTTTAAAAATTTATAAATTTAATTAATTTATTTTATCAAATATTAACTGTGAAAAATTTTCCTATTCAAAAAATCAGAATGCAAAAAAAATCACTACTTAATGATAATGATTATCATTTTTATTATTAATATTCTTCTGATTGACTAAGGAAACACAATTCAAATAAAATAATTCTTATAAACCTTAAAAGACGGGAAAGATCATGCATATCTCGACTTACATGACACCAGTTCCAAAAACTGTTTCAGGAAAAACTGAAATTTGGAAAATTGAAGAAATGATTAAAAAGTTAGGCATTCGCCATATGCCAGTTTTAGATGAAAATCACTACGGACTTATTACAGACAATGATGTCCAAATAGTGAAAGCATTTGCTTCTTCACATGAATTTTTAGCCAGAGATTTTATGACTCAAAAATTTATCCAAGTAAAAGCTGATTCTATTTTAAAAGATGTGATTAAAGATCTAATAGATAAAAAACTAGATTGTGCTTTTATTTTTGATGACAAAAATATTCTAATAGGAATATTTACAATGATCGATGCTTTAAAAATACTTTATGACAAACTTGAATAAATTTAAATTTACAAATTTTTACCTGCATCCTGAAAAAACTTATAAAAAGCTAAAATGACGATTGGTGATATGGTATCAGGTCTAGATTCTTCTGTAATATTATGCTCAGACGCTAATTGCCAAAACTCTTCGACTTTTTTCGGGTTTTTTTGTTGCAATGTTTGTAATTGTAATGCTAGAGCTCTGCGTAACATTTTTCGTCTAGCGCTGAATAAAACTGTTGTAAATTTACCGAACGAGGTGTCTTCTTGATCATCAGCAAAACTAAACAGATTTGGTGTTAATTTAATAATTGCGGAATCAACTTTTGGTTTTGGGACAAACAAATGCGCTGGTACATCGAATAATTTTTCAACTTTAAAAAAAAGTTGAACTTTTACAGTTAATCTTCCGTAATCTTTCGTTCCAGGTTTCGCATTTAATCTATCAGCAACTTCTTTTTGTACCATAAAAATACCGTTACTATATAATTTTTTAAATTTACAAAACCACATTAGAATATCGCTTGTGATATAGTAAGGAATATTTCCAACACAAATAGGTTTAGTAGAACTACTAATATTGTTATCTTGGATTGGATTCCATTGTAAAATATCTTGATTTAATATATTTAACTTATCAGGATAATCTAACACTAATGTCTTCATTAATCCTTCGACAGCACGTTGATCTTTTTCAATAGCTAGTATTTTTATATTTTTTTCTAACAACTTTTTTGTTAAAGCCCCTGAACCAGGTCCTATTTCATGTAAATATTTTTCCCTACCAGCATCATATAAAACATCTATGGATTGAGAAATTTTATCTATAATTGCTTCACTATTTAGAAAATTTTGCCCTAAAGATTTTTTTGCTTGGAGATAAAACGCCTGATTGTTTTTTTCCTGATTAGTTTTATTTTTCATAAAATTCCTATAGAGTTAAATGCTCTTGTAAGCAACATGAAATTCATGACAAAAAGGATGGTGCTATGTCAAGTCAATCCCTCGTTTTATATGAATGTCCCGCTACCCGTTCTGATAGAGTAAAGTTTTTATTAGAAGAAATGCAAATCCCTTATGAGAAAAAAACTCTTATTTTAAGCAAGTCAGAACATTTAAGTAAAGAATATTTAGAAATTAATCCTTCCGGATGTGTTCCTTTTTTAATCGACAGCTCTGCAGATGTTAAACTAATAGAATCAGGAGCTATTTGTCATTACTTAGCGCAAAAGTACAAAAAAAATATTTATTTTCCTTCTGAGAAAAATATCAAGGAACAAGTAGCTTACGATGAAGTTATGTTCTTTATAACCTCTACCCTCGATCCTATATGTTTTAATTTATTTTTTCATACGAAAAGACTCCCGCCAGAAAAACGAATTGCATCTATAGCGGAAGAAAGTATTAAGAAATTTTCCCGAACAATTGAATTTATTTCAGCAAAGCTAGAAAAAAACAAATATTTATTGTCAGATAAATTAAGTACTCCCGATTTCATTCTTGTTCCAACTTTACTCTGCATAAAAGAAGAAGTAATGAAATATCCTATCGTTCAAAGATATATCCAGAATATTTTAGAATTAAGTTCTATGCAGAAAGTTCGAGAAGATATTAAATCTTTGGCGTAAGAAAGCAAAAAAGCGCTATATTAGCGCTTTTTTGAATCTTTTTGTGGAGCTTGTTGTTCTTGTGGCTTAGCTTGGTTAGCAACAGGAGCAGATTTTGATTTATCTTGCTTTTTCTTTTTTTTACTGTCTTTGCTAGGCATAGCAATCTCCTTTATTTGTTATTATTTTACGTTACTTTAATAGAATAGAAGAGGTCTATAAAGAAAGCAATACTTCCTAGGAAAAATAAAATAAAAAAAAGGGCTAGCCGTTCGGTGCTATCCCTTCGTCGTTCTTCTGAGGAAGAAATGTGGCATGTATATTTTTGTGAGGACAATGCTATGGCGAGAGATCAAAGGAAGGTATTTTTTGGGCTGGTAAAGAAGCCTTAATCCTCCGAACAATTTTGTCTCATGGCTTCTTTGGACGTTATAAACTCAACTTATTTTAAATTGCAAGCTTTATACCGAGGTATCTAAAAAAAAGACTCCCATTTTTATTTCGCACAATTATACTCAAAAAGTGACTTGGAATTTTTTACAGTCAAGCGTTAAAAAACTTTCGACTCAAGCAAATATTTTAAGAAGACTTTTTCTTTTTTGCATTGTTTTCAAAAGATGAGATATTTTTTAAAAACGCTTTAATTTTAATCATTTTTTTATTTTTTTATTGTTTTTAAACCAATTACTTGTAATGAAATAAACTAAATTGAATAATCCTTTATTTTATTTTTTGTAATTTCTATATTCGCAAAATATTTTTAAAAAACTTAGAATCATTGCAGATTTAATCTTTTTTTAATTGATACCTTTCTTTTAGGCGTTGAAAATATTCTTTTTTTCCCCGTAATAAAAAGTATGTCCCCTCGTTTTCATATCTTTCATTGATTACCCTAAATTTTTCACGAATCTCTCCCACAGCGCCTGTAGTTTGATAAGGAACAAAAACAGACTCGTCAGTCATTTCTTGTTCAAAAAATTCTTGGATAAATTGATACACAGTTTTTACGTCAATCTCATTTTTTGTAGAAATAAATAGCGAATTTGCATATTCCAATTTAACAGTTTGAATAACACTGCTTTCTACTTTATCCACTTTGTTAAAAATATGGACACTCGCTGTATCCTCTAAAACACCAATACCTTGCAAAGTGGATTTCGTTACTTCTAAATGAGTTCGCCAGCTATCATCTGAAATATCAATAACATACAATAGAAGCGAAGCATTTAAGGCCTCTTCCAAGGTGGAGCGAAAGGAAACAACTAAATCGTGGGGAAGTTTTCGGATAAATCCAACAGTGTCAGAAATCAAAATTTTAGGATGTGTTTCAGGATATAAAGGTCTGACAGTGGTATCTAAGGTGGCAAACAATTTATCCTCAACAAGCACTTCACTTCCGGTTAGTTTACGCATCAATGAAGATTTTCCAGCATTTGTATAACCTACCAGGGCTACACAAGGCTGCTCAGCTCTTTTTTTCCGCCTCGTTCCTTGTTCTTTCTGAATAAATTCAATTTCTCTTCTTAACTCTGCTATTCTGTCACGAATTCTTCTTTTATCTAATTCAATATCTGTTTCACCCGCCCCTCTTGCTCCGGCACCACTTCCCTGCCGTTCACTCGCACCACTTTCACGAATACGAGGAGCTAAGTATTTTAATCGAGCTATTTCAACTTGTAAGCGAGCTTCCCTAGTTTTTGCGTGCTTGCTGAAAATCTCAACTATAACACCAGTCCTATCAAGGACTTCAACTCCAAAAGCACTTTTTAAATTAGATATTTGCGATGGAGTCAGTTCACAATCAAAAATAATAGCTTGAGGTTTTTTGGCAGGATCAATTTCTATATCAGCAGATGAAAAACTTTCTTCCTCTTCCTGCTCAGCTTGTTCTGCTTTTTGTTTCGCTTTGCTTTTTTTAATTTGTGGCCCTGTTTTGACTTGTCCAGAACCTCCAGTTAATTTAGCAATTTCTTTAATTTTGCCTTCTCCCAAAGGCACAGCTCCTGCCGCTGAGGCTCGCCGTTGGAAAATAGTATCAACAACAGAGAAACCCAAAGTTGTTACTAAACGTTCAAGTTCTTTTAGAGACTCTTGATTTTCGCTATCAGTTACATCTGGAGTTGGAACACCTACTAAAAGAGCATTAGGTAATTTATTTTGATTTAATTCGATAGGCATGAGAAACCTTTTGCAACAATGGAGCCCATATCCGGGCTTGAACCGGAGACCTCTTCCTTACCAAGGAAGTGCTCTACCGCTGAGCTACATGGGCGTATGCTTAGATAATAAATTCATTCAAGGCAAAAAGCGAAGGCTGGAAAATTGGAGCGGGTGAAGGGGCACGATCCCTCAACATTCAGCTTGGAAGGCTGACGCTCTAGCCAATTGAGCTACACCCGCTTAAGAATGGTGAAACGTATATGGTGGGGAGGGGCAGATTCGAACTGCCGAAGTCGTAAGACAGCGGATTTACAGTCCGCCCCATTTAGCCACTCTGGAACCTCCCCGATACCGTGGAGCTGGCTAAGGGAATTGAACCCCCAACCGCCTGATTACAAATCAGGTGCTCTACCAATTGAGCTAAGCCAGCGTACGTCTCGGTGAAAGTGTGAATAATGTATGTATGCCAACCTTGTCAAGCAATCTTGTAAAAAAAAAATATCCAATTTGTTAAGGAGCTTGGAAGCGGGCTTAAAGTAAACCAACTTCAGGAATATTTTTCCTCAACAGATTTGACTCGTACCATAAAGACATTTCAATTCATTTCCAAAAAAGAGTAAAATCTTGCTTAGGAGAATAAGTACATATGGCTGTTAATATAGGTTGCAACAATTTTTTAAAACCATGCAGGAAATTAGGATTGTTATCTATATGCCTTCTTGTCAGTAGCGGATCTTGGATTTCCCAGGCATTTAGCCAACAAGCTTTTACCAGCGAAGATGATATGCGAGATATATTTGTTGCTGGAGGCTATGGAGCTTTATTTGGCGCAACTATGGGAACTGCTATTTTACCCTTTCTATCGGGATCTCCAATGAGCAATCTTCGAGTTGTGGCAGGAGGAGCTTCTATAGGTTTTATGATGGGCAGTGCTTTTGGATTATATAATGTTTCAAAAACTCAGACCAGTTCCTACTTTAATTATGCTCCAGAAAATGAAGAAAACTACTACTATAGTATGCCACCAATCATACCTGGACAAGGAAAAAATACTCCTTCTAAAAAAGAGAAAGAGGAACAAAATATTGCTAAGAAAAAAGAAATTCCAAAAATAGGTGCTTTAATTGTTGGAGAAGGTAGTGATATTCACTTGGGTATTCCAGCATTTTGGGTTGGAGAACATGAAATAGGAATCGTTCTAGCATCTATAAAATTTTGAATTAAAAATGTATTCACTTTTTTATAATATTGGTTTGTAAAATTTGACAAAAACGTAACTTGTCTTTATTTTCAACGAAACGCAACAACAACGTTGCTTTAGTAACTTAAAGTCGAGCCATGCATTCATAAAAAATAATCCCCAAAATTAAAATTCCATATGAAAGAAAAATAAAGCTATGAATAATGCTATTAACATGCATTCAATTTGCAAAAGTATTGAAGAAAATATTCCGTATGAAAAAAAAGATATTAGGGGAAAGATAAAAAACTATTTCTTCCCCAAAAAAAAGAAAAAATATCTTATTAAAAACTGCTCAATAAATCTGTCTGCAGGCAAATCTCTTGCCATCATTGGATCCAATGGAGCAGGCAAATCTACATTAATGAAAATAATCTCTGGAATTATGCAACCATCAGAAGGAACAATCAAAATATTAGATTATGTTCCATACGAAGGAAATAAAAGTTTTCAAAAAAAATTAGGCGTTGTATTTGGACATAAATCATCATTAATTTGGGATTTACCTGCTAAATATAGTTTTGATTTGCATAAAACTATTTATGATATTGATGATATAAGCTATGAAAGAAGATTAAAGCATTTAACAAGCATTTTATCCATGGAAAAATGTTTGGAAAGAAAAGTAAAAAATATGAGCTTAGGTGAAAGAGTAAAATCAGATTTAATTATGAATTTACTCCATTCTCCAGAACTTATTTTATTAGACGAGCCTACTATTGGCGTTGATATGGAGTCAAAAATGATGATTCGTGAATTTATCAACTACGAGAAAGAAAAAAATAATAGAACATTTATTTTAACCTCCCACGATCCAACAGACATAGAAAATTGCTGTGATGAAATAAATATTCTTGCAAAAGGAGAAATTGTTTTAGCTGAAGAAACTTTAAATCTTAAAAAAAGATACCAACAAAAGGTAAAAATAATTCTCAAGAATAAAGAGTTAAATCAAGGATTAATGAAAGAAAATATTTTAGCCTGGTCTTCCCAAGCAGAATTTTTTATAATTAATGATTGTTTAAATGTAATTGCAAACAAAGAAGACGAAATAAATTTAATAAATTTATTTATCTCCATGAAAATTACAGACTTTGAGTTAAAATCAATGTCCTTTGAAGAAATTTTAGCAGGACAATTTCAGATATTTAAAAATAATGAAAGTGATAATTATGAATCTGATGACGATGATTAAATATAGCGAAAAAATTAAAAAATTTATAAAAATTTATACTACTGAATTTTTAGCTAATAAAGCAACGGTTATTAGCTTAACAATTGGGGGGTTTATACTTCCTATCTTAGTCCAATTGATTACTTGGAATTTTGTCTTTGCAAATAATGAACAAATTAAACAATATACTTTCTCGCAAATAGTTATTTATGTGAGCATAACAGTTCTTTTAATGGTGACAAATGATTCCGATGAAATTATTAGCACTATGTCTGAAAGAATAAAAAATGGTAGTATTGATATTTACAAGACAAAACCCATTTCAAATTTTAGTTTAATACTACATACCTCTTTAGGAAGAAATTGCATTTTTATAGCTCTTACTTCATTAATACTTTTTATTTTTACCATAGTTTTTAATCCCATAATAACAATTCCAGTTTTTATTCTCTATCTTCTTTCTCAAATACTATTGATACAAATAGCTTATACTTTTTCATTATTTTGTTACTGGTTTATAAATAGTTTCTTTATAAATTATCTTTTTTACTTAGTTTTACAAATAGTTGGTGGGTTTTTAATTCCAATAGATTTATGGCCTGAACCATATCAAACGGTATTAAGATATAACCCTTTTAGAATTATAATATCTGCAATACCTGATGTTATTTTAAACCCAACACCTAAAAATTTAATATCTACTTTTCTTCTTGCCATATTTTATATTATTGTCTTTATTTATATAATTAAGTTTATTGAAAAGATAACAATAAAAAAATACACTTCACATGGTGGTTAAATGCTAAAATTAATTCTTAAAAATTTTAAATACAGACTTCTCAGTGAAATGAGTTTTAAAACAGATTTTCTAGGAGAATTATTCGTCACTCTTTCTATCAATATATTTACCATTTGTTTATTTAAAGTAATATTTTCTTATAGCGGAAATTTTGGTATATGGAGCTTTGACGATTTTTTTCTTGCATCCTTATTTTATATGTCCTTTCGGCTTTTTGTTGAATGCTTAGATGATAATATGTTTGAATTTTTTGAAACTGTTTTTGAAGGCAAAATTGATAGTTATTTATGCAAACCAATAAATTTATTATTTTTTGTGCTGTTTTATTTTTTCAGAGTAACAAAATTAATAATTGCTGTAGCAATCTATTTTCTGTTAATATTTTATATATTTTATAGTAATATAGTAACAAATTTTTCAGATATTCTTTTATTTTTTGTTTCATCAGTAATTTCAATTACTATAGGGATTCTCTTTACATTTATTATGGTCTATTTAAATTTATTCTCCCAGAAAAACTTATATATGGGTTTTTATATGCATCATTTTTCCCAACTTTGCTATTTACCCCCAACAATATTTAGCCAAGGTTTATTTAAAATATTATTTATTACTGTTCCTTATATGTTTATTTCTTCTTTACCTGTGCTCATTTTAAAATATAAACATTACAATTTGATTGCACTCTCCATCATTCCATTACTTATTCTATTTTTTATAGCATATTTGTTTTGGAAAAAATATAAAACTCTCTTGAAATCATTTGGTGGTTAATCTAAGTATTCATAGAAAGCTATTCATTTTTGGAAAGTATTAAACAAGTATTCTTTTAGCAAAAATAGTTGTGCAAGTTAGATTTTTAATTATAATATACCGATAAAACATCGTCTTTTAGCAACTAAAGAGAGGTTTCTATGAATGTTCATTATTTTAGTCCAGGGCCTGCAAGCTTACCTAAAGCAGTAAAAAAACAAATTAAAGAAGAATTATTAGATACTTTTGGAATTGGTGTCAGTGTGATGGAAATTTCACACCGCTCCAAACAGTATGAACATTTAAATGAAGAAACCCTTCAACTTGCCAGAAAAGTTTTTCATGTACCAAACACCCACTCAGTTCTGTTTTCATGCTGTGGGGCTCAACAACACTTTTCCTTAATTCCTCAACACCTTTCTAAACCAGGCGAAGAAATTGCCTATACCGATACCGGTATCTGGGCGCATTTAGCATGTGAAGAAGTTCACGCTCAGCCAAGAAAAGTTCATATTGTATACGACGGAAGAACTTGTGACTATGTTTCGTTAGGAAATCCCAAAAACTGGGAAATACCTGAAAATTCTAAATATGTTCACATCACCGTTAACAATACAGTTTATGGAACAGAATATAAAACTATTCCCACATTTGGGAAAATTCCGTTAGTTCTTGATATGACCAGCTCTTTAGCGGCACGAACTGACATCCCATGGGAGTCAACAGCAATAGTTTATGCTAGCGCACAAAAGAATTTTGGGATTGCGGGAGTATCTGTAATAATTATCCGCAACGATTTACTTGAAGCTAGTAGGGAAATCACAAAAGCAAATTACTTAGGTAAAGCTCTTTCTTATCATGCAATATTCGATACAAAAAGTGCTTTAAATACTCCACCGGTATTTCCAATTTTCGCAATGAATCGAATGCTGCATTGGATTGATCAATCTGGCGGAATAAAAACTATGGAAAAATGGTCGCTGGAAAAGGCTAAAATGATTTATTCTGAAGTTGATGCTGGGCTTTACATTGGCAGAACCGATAAACAAGATCGCTCAAGACATAATTTTGTTTTCCGTTTGCCAAATGAAAAACAAGATGAACATTTTATAGCAGAAGCAGCAAAACATCATTTATTAGAAATCAAAGGATATCGCTCTGTAGGTGGCATTCGTGCGTCGATGTATAATGGAGTCAGCCTTGAATCCGCAAGTGCTTTTGCTGAATTTATGAATGATTATCGTAAGAAGTTTGGCTGAAATTTTATTGTTTGAAATCCTATATCCAACAAATATCCTTTAAATATTACAAAATAAAATAATAATTCTTCTTTTTAAAGACAAATATTTTAAAATCACACTAAATAAAATTTAATAAGCCAATATTAATAATAAAAAATATTTAAAAATTTAATAATAATTTAATTACTTTTAAATAGTCATAAATATTCGATTTGAAGTAACAAATTACTTTTCAATAAATTATGGAATTATTTTTGCTTTGCTACCTTTGAACAGTTTTAAAAGGGGGGAACCATGTTTTTAAATTTTAGAGATCACCCAATTAATTTTAATTATGAGAAAATTACATTTGAAAATGAAACTTTAAAGGAAGTACAACAAATAAAAAACAGCTATATACAAGCTAATATTTTTCTACAAGGGGCTGTGACTTATGCTGCAAAAAAACTATATATTGAAAACACTCGTACAGAAAAAAATATAATTTTAAATTTTGCGCAAAATGTTAGTTATCGCTACTTCATTGTGCTAAAAGGTATTGCGTACTATGAGCTTTTAATAACAAAACAAAATACAGAAGAAAATTCAGTCATTGAACATGTAAAAAAACTGTTAAAAACTAAGTTTGCAAATGAACAAAGAGATTACTGGCTTGGACATTTATCAGATCCAGAAAAACTTTTTAATATTATAAGCTGTAAAAACCCTACCGGAGAAAGTGTTGCTGAATTTAGATATAGACTATTTTTTGTTTACAAGATGATGCCTTTTGTTGAAAAGTACATTTTAAAAAAATATAGTATATTTACTCTAAAATCACCCTATGATGAAATAAGACATTATATAAAAAGGCATGAAACAAATTGGAAAATAAACAAAGAGTGCGTTAAAGAATTAAAAAGAAGATCCTCTCAAAAAAAATCAAAATTTGTTTTATACTGCCCAGGAACTGCAAATGAACTTAATTCAAAAGAATTAAGGCGCGATAGCGATGAAAAGAGTCAAATTTATAAAGATAAATTAGGAAAACTAAGATTTCCAACTTATAGACAGGTCATTTATCCTGAAGCTACCAACAGAAAAAGTTCAGACATAAAAGATTTTATGTTCAATAAAGTTAATTTCTCTCAAGAAGAAATTCAAGAAATGACTAAAAGAAATTATAGGAGTGTATTAGCTGATGCTAGTATACTTGATAGCGCTATAAATGCCCAATCAGGCGCAACTACATATGACTATATTGAAGATACACAAAATATTGAAGCTAGAAAATTTTTAGACTTATCAAATGATGCCTTTATGCCAAGACTTTCAGGAATTTCTGGAACTATGGACTACAGTATTTCAATGGCTTGTATTGTTGGTCTTGGAGTTGATAACAATAGTATTGATTTTAATTATCTTCACGTCATAAAATTAGCCTATATTGTATGGATGTCGCAAGCACAAGATCATAGCTTACATGAAATGCTTTTTTCAGCATTATCATATGGTCTTAATTATCAAGCTGGTCCCAATGTAATTAATTACATTTTACCAAACAATGAAGAATTTAAAGAAAAAGTAAAAAAAGTAATGGAGGATAATGAATTTAAACTTCCAATTGAATACTACAATGACTATTGCATTTTTATAAAAAAATATAATAAAGATCTTAAATATGAATATGCATTAGAAACTATTTCTTCATGCAGAGCAACTGGAAGAATGGTAAGTTTAATTAATTTAAAAGTGGAAGTACAGAACATAAAAGATCCAGCTACTAGTAATTATGGAACTTATCAGCCTAATAAAGTAGATAAAAGCAAGGGTACATACCAAATATACAACTTAAAAACAAGACTTTTAGAAATTAAAAACGTAAATAATAAACCAAAAGTAGATAAAAAATTTACAAAAAAATTAGCTACCACGATAGTTAGACCTGATGGGAATTTAAAATTTTTTGGCACGCAAAATGTTGGCCTATTATTTAATATATTATCTTTAAATACAAAGCAATACCGCTACGTTTTTTCCGAGGACGTGCAAACAAATTTAAAATGGTGGGTAGGAGAAAATGATATAAATAGAGAAAACTATGAAAATTATTTCATTGACATTAATTTTTTTCGATCTTTACTAATATATAAATCTATGATTAGAGAAGAAAGAGATAAATTAAATGAATCTTTATTTGGCTTATGCAAAGACGCTCTTGTTGCTTTATTTATTCAAATTAAAGACCCTGCAAAAAAAGATCAAGAAATTCTGCTTTTAACATGTTTTTATTACTATATTAAGAAAGAATTGAACATATCTTTGCCAATCCTTGAATTTAAACTTTCAAATCCTGGTGATAAAAAAACATCTTATTTAAATATCATCTCTATTAATGATATAGTAAACGCCTTTGCTAGAATACTACTAGATGATGGATATTTAAATATTCCGAATTATGTAAATCATAGTATTACTTTAATATTAAATGAATTAAAGATTTCTTTTTCTTGGGTCGAAAAAATTAAAAAAGCAATTAAAATAAATAAAGATCAAAAAATTATTTGTGAAGACATCTTTAAAAGAAAAATTTTAAAGCTTATGCAAGATGATTTTATCTCTGAGTTACAAGCAGAAAATAATTTAAATTTTTATCATACAAGGTTAGAAGAAATGTATAAAAAATATAATTTAAGCAATGGCTCACAAATATCACTTAATAATAGTATTACTAACTCAAGTGTGAGTAGTTCAATAACTGAAATTGCAGGTAGTCAAGTTATAAATACCAATAGCAATGGTGGCATGTCATTACCACCACCACCTCCTCCTCTTCTAGATTTTTATAAAAAGAGAAAAGGAAACAGATTGCTTGAAAAATTTAAACATGTGAAAATTATATTTGATACCGATAGTGAAATTGTATCTTAGTTTTTTATACTAACCTCAATCTTGAAAATTTGATAATACTTTTAATATAAAAACTATACTCGTCATTAATTAAACAGTTCAAATATTCAAAATTAAAAGTATTTGCTAATATTAAAATAATGAATTAATAGAAAAAGGAACTAACTATGAAATATACTTTTCGTTTAATACTTATTTTTATATTAATTATTTTTAGTTTTTTTTCATATCCAGCTGAGAATAACTCAAAAGAAAAAAAATTCCAAATTTTGTATTATAATTCAGAAAATCAAGAAGGATTCTGGTGGAGAACTACATCAGAATTTATGCAGGCAGCTTGTCAAAATTTAGGAATGGATCTTAATATTGTTTATGTAGATAGAGATGCTGCTTTTATGGTAAATGATTTCAAAAATAAAGCTGCTACTTTAAACAAACCAGATGCTGTTGTTTTCCAAAACTTAAAATCTAATGCCGTTAATATGCTGAATATAGCGGAAGAAAATAAAATTCCTGCATTTATTTTTAATGCTGGTTTGACTGAGGAACAAGATAAGCAATACGGCAAACCCAGGGAAAAATTTAAATACTGGATTGGTCAAATTTTACCTGATGATAAAAAAGCTGGCTATGATTTAGCAATCCAACTGTTTAATGAAGCAAAACGTTTGGGACTCAAAGATAAAAATGGGAATATTCATTTTTTAAATATTATTGGGACAAAAACAGATACCTCTTCAATTGAAAGAGAAAATGGATTAAAATTAGCTTCACAGCATGAAAAGAAAATTATTTTAGACCAAATAACAACAGCTAATTGGGATCGAAATGAAGCAGAAAAATCCTTAAATTGGCTGATATTAAGATATCCAGAAGCAAATGTAGTCTGGGCAGCAAACGATCTCATGGGATTAGGGGCTCTTGATTCTTTAAGTAAAACTAAAATTAAACCTGGAAAAGATATTATAATTGGTTCTATGGATTGGGTTCCAGAAGCTCTAAAACATGTTCAATCAGGAAAACTTTTCACTTCATTGAATGGCCATTTTATTGAAACAGCTTGGGCTGCGGTTTTAGTTTATGACTATCTAAATAAAAATGATTTTGCGTCAGAAAAAACTTCCTTTACTTCAAAAATGACAGTTCTTTCCAAATCAAATATTAATTTATATTTAAAAAATTTCAAACCAGATAATTTCAAAAAAATTAATTTTTCAAATTTTTCAAAAGTTAAAAATAAAAATTTAAAAAAATATGACTTTAGCTTTGATTTAGTTTTGAAGAAAATTATTTCTAATTAATTATTTTAAATTTAAATATTTTATTAAATATTTAATTATATTTAAAATGTTTGATGTGCATTATGTTTTATTATTGAATATTCTTTTACAGTATCATTATTGTTAAAAACTATATCTAAATCTTTAGTTCTTGAAATATAACAAATGAATTTATAAGAAAAGTATTTAAAAATGATATTATCATTAGAAATTCCAATTGAATTTGGTTCCCCTAATAACTTAATTACATCTTTTTTTGTTGAAACATTTGGGATAATATTTATTAATTTTTCTTCATCATAATTTCTTCCCATAGTTGTGCACCCTATTAAACTCAATAGGAGTATTGGGATTATTGAGATTTCAATTATTTTCATATCCTATCTTTCTATATATAATTGCTTATCTTTTTTTAAATTTGAGTAGTATGTATAACTACTTACTGTTTTATTTTCAGAAAATGCAACATAAAGATTTCTTACTTCATAAAAATTAGCATAAAATAGAAGTATAAATCCTTTATACTGACTGTAATGAAATATTTCTTGATTATTTAGATAAAATATTTTTTCTGGCGAACCTATATTTTTCAGAACTACTTCTCTTTTAGTTTCATTTATTTTCAAGTATGATTCGTTAAATTCAAAAGAGGAACCTTTACTAATACATGAGTTTAAAACAATTAATGGCATTAACAATAAAGGAATTACAATTACTTTATTCAATTCACACTCCATTTCTATGGTAAAAAATTATTTAATTGATATTTATTACTTTTATTTTTGTTCAAAGTAATATTAAATTTAAGATATTATAAATATTTCTACCTTTCTTCAATAGATGTAATTTTTTTGTCAAATAACTTTTAGTTATGGTACGTTATTGTATGATTAAACTCGTTCCTAAGTATCACAAATTATATAATCTTGATTTTAGTAACAATAAGAAATATTTATCAATTATCACAATATTACCAATCACTTATTCTATAAGAAAAAATGTTAAAAATAAAATATTCTTAAGATCACTTTATGCTAAATATTTTTCCATTCTTAGGTCTGTAAATAAGTCCTCTTAAAGTAAAGATATTAAATTTAAGTATGCAATTCAATAAAAAATATTCATTAATTACTTCATTTTTTTGCTCATATTAAAGTTGAATTTATAATTATATATTTTATCTGCCATGTATTCTAAAAGTTCTCTCTTTGAATTAAAATCACCCCACTCTTGCGGAATTATTTTAAAATTTATTTCTGTTTTCAAAAAATCTTCTAAATTCTCATCTGTTATAGTAATTTTTACTAAAAAATTTACCTCTTCAATAATTGATTCTAGTTCATAGATAGTAAATTTTTTAGTAATTTCATCGATTATTAGATCTATATTTTTAATATTTACTTCACTATCTTTACTGAAGTAAGACATATATATTTTTTCAAGATAATTAAATTTAACTTTATCAAAGAAGTATTTGGTGTTATTAGCTCCTTCTGCTAAATATTTTATCATGACATCACGAATTCTTTCTAATAGTTTTGTATAAGTCTTAATATCAGGATCATTTGGAAAAATATCCAACTCAAAATTATCGATTAAAATTTTTTTCAAATTTTCTTCAGTTTTAACCTCTTCTATTAGATGATTAATTTGATCGATAACTAAATTTAAGCCCGTTCCTTGCCAATCTATTATAACGTCATAAATTGCATAATCAAATTTATCATACATATAGTCTTGATGTAAATAACATCCAATAATGTTTTTAAGTTCTGCAAATTTTTCAATGTTCATCTTCTAGTCCCTTAATTATTCAATAGGAAAAGCAGTTAAAATGAAATATCCTTCTGGAAAATCTTTACTCTTTTTTAACACTACCTTTGTGTTAGTAACATTAGTAAATTGATCAGTAAATTTACTATATGAAGTTCCAGTAAAGTGACTTGAAGGAACAATTGATTTAAATTCGAGTTTATAAGCTTTTGGATCAGGATTTCTCAACCAATTCTCAATATTTACCTTATTCTGAGCAATAGTATTTGCAATAGCCTGCTCTGCAATTGTGATGTTTGGAAAGGTTGAAGTTTTTCCACCTGGAACTTTAGGGTCATTCAAAGCTCTAAATTTCAAACTTGCATTCTCTATGCTGGTATGCCTGTCTATAGTATGACCATATGGTCTACCTTCACTAGCCAACAAATTCCCGCTTGGAATAGTTTGCGAGACAAAAGTTTTATCTGGTAAAAGAATTTGCTCTCTTGCCAAAGCTTTAGCGTAATGATTTACAATTTTATTAGAGGCTAAGTAGGAAGCGTCGGCAATTTTTTTGAGCTCAACGGTATTTTTAAGTAGTCCTCTAGGGGTAATTAGAGTTGCAATTTCTAATGAAGTTTTGGTTATAAATTTAGCTTTTTCTTCGGTAGAAAGGGTATGAAAATTTTCAACATCAGATTTAATTTTATCAACAATAATAGAATAGGTTCTATCATAGTTATAAAGAGCGTCAGCGATTGCGGTGGCTGAATCTATAGGATGTGTAACAAGTTCATAAACTCCTGTAACAGTATCTTCAACTACTTGATAAACGCCTTTTGCAACACCAGAGCCAATACTGCTCATGGTATCAATATTTTTCCATGCATTATCGATATCATCTTCAAATTTAGGTATATCATTATTTTTAGCTGAATCTTGTAACTGATTTAAACTAATTTGAGATAATACCTGATAATCTGCAGGCAGCGATTTATTTAAATAAAGAGCATAACTAAGATCATTAGCCGTTTGCATAATGTAGTAATGCTCATAGGAACTAACGGCTTTAATAGATTCATCAACATTTAAATATTCATTAGTAAATCTTGAATACTTTCTGTTATTAAAGTTTCCATTTTGCTTATTTTGTTGAAAAATTGAAAAAACATATCCACGGCTCGTATATCTTTTTGCTTGTTCTAATAAATTATTTGCTAATAAAAGATCAGCTTTTAAAGCATTTTCAATTACCCGCTCCGCACGTTCAATTGTCATTGGAGAGTATGAGTGTTTCATTACATGCAGTGCATGATTTATATTTTGTAAATTTCTAGCAACTTCAAAATAATTATAAATATCAACAGTAGCCTTTAATTGATAGTTTTTTAATTTAGGATAGTATTGAATATATTTTTTAAATACACCATTTTCATTAAAAACTTTATTTATAACTTTTCCTATTTCAGCTTTCCTCTCAGGATTTTTTTCCTTTTGGTACTCAGTAAATAAATTTACACCTTTGCGAATCATTTTTTGTGCTTCAGATAAACTACTACTTTGAATTCCCTCTTCAATTTCGTAGACAACTGTTTCTGGTGTTTTTCCCTGAAAAGGATCTACAAAGTTTTTTTCATTAGAAGAAATATTTAAATTTTTTCCCTTTGTAGTATCAGAAGAATCACTTGGAATTGAAGAAGACGAATTATCTGTAATAGTTTCTTTATACTCCAACAATTTTAAATTATTGGACTGATAAGAGGAATTTCTTTCATGCATATCTTTAATTGCAGATATTAATTTAAGCGATTCCTTAAACTGCTGGTGTGAAATTTGATTCAATCTTTCTTGATGTTGATACATCTGTGCAAGTGTAGCTGCAGAGAATCGTTCTGCTTCTATTTGCATAGGAGTTGGTGGCTTAATTCCTCCACCAGAACCACCACCTCCTCCGCCAGGATATGGTACTATATTTATATTTATTTCCCCAGTATTTCCAGTAATAACTGAACAACATGAATTTGCAGAAGTACTAAAGTGATAAAAAAAGTTTAAAAATACAATTAAAATTATTTTCAAATAATTTAGCATTATTTACCTCTTTTAAGCTTACTGTATTTGTTTAATATATTTTTGATACTGTTCTTTATTATAGAAATCTATTTTCTTAAATTCATTTAAAATATTTAATATCGTACTGTGCAAATCTTTCTTATCTTTCAAACTATTGAAAGGATTTATATAATTTTTTATTGCATTATTCAAGATGTGTTCATTTATTTTATTTAATTTAACATCAACTTTATCGATCTTAAAAGAACAACTTTTTTGAAATTTACTAGTTACTGTATACCATTCATAAGAATCATCAAGTTTTAACTCTTTATTTTCAAACTGAAGTGTATTTTTACCCTTTTCTATATATCCTAAATCACCATCTCTATAGTTTCCAGAAAAATGAATTTTTATTTTATCAAAATTACATTTTTCAAAAGTATAATCAACTGTAAAATAATAGTAATTTTTTATTTCTGAATTTTTATTATTTTTCTTTTGTCTAAAATCACAGTTTACAAAATAGTACTCATTTGAATCACAATATTTTTCAAACAAATTTGCACCAAACTCCGGAAGATTTAAATTTTTACTTTTTTCAATTTTACTAAATGGATCATAATTTTCAGAATCATGACCAATGATTATTTCAGGAATTTGATTGGCAGGATTTTGTGTACCAGGCTCGGGACTGTAATTTTTATTAGTAGAATTGTTTTTGCAACCAATTAAAAATATTAGATTAGAAATAATTAAAAATTTATATAAATATCTTTTCATAAAAACTCCTTTAATTTAATTTTTTTGAATAGTAATCAAATTGCTTTTTATCATATTGAGGAAAAGATTTTAGCTCACCTAATATTTTTATTGCATTTAACTTGCTTGTTTCCATGTTTTTTCTAATTTCATTTATATTAATATCAATTAATACATTTTTAATAACTTCAGTAATTTTATTACGAAATGTGCTATATTCGTCCTTATTATAAAATTGGTTTAAAGTTTTAAATTGTTCTATCTCTAAAAGAATTAATTCAATGTTTGATTGCCAAAATATATCATCATAAATAGTTAGATTCTTTTTTAATTCATTTTCAATAAAACAAATTTGAAATGAAATATTATATACCCCTACTTTATTAACTTGATCATTTAAATTTTTTAATAAATCATACGATTTTGAGTACATGTCAACTAATTTTTTATACTCATAAAATACATTAATGTAAGCTTCTAATCTACTTACTGAGAATTCAGATAATGAAGCTGATATCTGATTAATAACAAAACTACAATTTTTATCATACTTGCTTGTCTTTGTATACCAAGGATAATAGTCATTTAAAACGATTGAATATCCTTTTAATGTAGCATTATTTTTTCCTTCTGTAACTCTATGAAAATTTTTATGCGCATAAAATGTTGCATTTAAATTATTAAAATTGCAATTGCTATATTCATATGAAATATTGTAGTTAAATTCATTTATTTTTTTAATCGAATATGAGCCCAGTTGAAGATTATTAAAATCACAATTTATATAATTTTCTGAAGAATTATTACATCTAGAAATAAACAAATTACTATTTGTAAATTGCAATTTTTCACTTTCCAAAGCAAATGTTTTCACATTCAATAATATTAGTGATAGAAAAAATGTCATATTTTTCATAATAAAATCCTTTCAGTTATTTTTTTTAAATTTTCTTTTACACTTTTAATTTCAGAAATGTCATTACTTTTTTCAAAATTGTAAACATTATTTTTAAATTCAGCGTACAATAAATCTAGATCAATATCTTTTTCATTATAAAATAATTTTAAAATTTCTTTTAACTTATCATTCTTTAATAATTCATAATTTATTTCTTTTTTGGATGAACTATAAATTTTATATACTAAATTATTTTCATATAAATTCAAAAGAAAATTTATATATAAAAAATCTTTATATAAATTATTATTATTTATAACTAAATTATTATAAATACTATTGATATATTTTTTTTGCATGTCAGTTAATTTATTTTTTAAAATTGGAACTGGTTTTCCTGGAATTTTTATAAAGCCATCTATAAAGTAAAGTCTTTCAAATTCATTAAATTCTTGTTTTAAAATTAAATTATCTCTACTTTCTGTAAGATTTACTAAAACTTTAAGTTTATAAAATTCGTCATAAAATACATTGTAATTATTCTGCTTAAAAAGCTCTTTTAGCTTAATAAATTTTTCTTTATAATCTTTCCTATTCTCAATAATTTTTTTATTTTCGAAATCCTTAGAATCAACAATATCGAAACTAGTTGAATCAGAATTTTTAGCATAATTTTCCTCTCTGTTTTTTTTATAGTTCAATAGTTCTCCTGAAATTACAGCAGAATCATTTATTAATAAATCTACATATTTTTCCATTGTCAATTCAGATTCTTTTAAATTCCTATTTTGGAAACTATGACCAAATATTCCTTTTGAAAATATTTGATTATCTATTTTTTTTAAATCATCAGAATTTTGTGGATTTATATTAAATGAAAAAGTTATAAAGTCTCCTTTATAATTGTAACTTATTGAATTATTTTTTTCTTTCTCTTTTAGTCGGCCATCTGTACTAGAAATTCTCGATAATTGATTTCCAAGAATATAATCTATCTCTTTTTGTAAATTTTTGTCATTCACTTCATTATCAATATCATTTTTGCATGCAACAAAAATTAATAACAAAGGTATAAATTTTATAGTCATTGAATTTTTCAAATTAATTTCCTCCACAAATTAATTTTTTTCTGTATGAATTATATCTTGTAATTACATCTAAAATTTGAGGTATTTTTTTTACAATAAATTCATTATTTTTATTAAAATCATCAATATTTTTTTCTAATGTATTTTCTATTGTAATATTTATGTCTTTCATTAATAAATCAGACAATTCAGTAAATCCTTCACAATTATCTCTATTAGATATAAAAATATCAAATAATTCTCTAGTTTTAATATCGCGAATATCATTATATATTGTGTTTTGTATTTTTATTACTTTCCTGTCTGACTCAATTTTATTTTGAATACTACGGATTTGAGACTGCGAATATTTTTCAGCCAACTTTTTTACAATACTTATTTTCTTTTTATCTATTGAATAATTCGTTTTTAAATATTCATAATAACTTTTGGTAATAGGATCTTTATATTTTTCAAAATATTTTATATCAAAATCACCTGTATTTGACGAAAATATTGTTAAAAATTTTTCAATTTCATTTTTATTGTAAATAAATCCACCATTAATTGCTTGTATTTCATTAATTTTTTGGGTTATTCTATTTTCTGTCTCTTTTAATATTTTATTTATATTTATTTCATCTGTTTTATTTGATTCCTTATATTTTATTTCTTGATCAGTACTACAAATATCATAAGCAAGCTTTTTTATTTCATCAGATTTATAAATTATTGAATTATTTTTATACCATTCCTTTGCTTCATTATATTTACTTTCCACTTTTCTTTTGAATTTATTAAATTCTTCTTTTTCTTTATTTTTTTGAAATATTCCTGCAAAATATGCATATATAAATGCAGCAGCAAAAACAGCCGCAATTACAATTGCACCTAATCCTGTGGAACTAGCAGCCCCTGCCACAATAGCGCCAGCAATACCGCCAGATGAAATCATGATAAAAAAATTTCTTCTAATATTTGGATCATTATGAATTAGAATATCAGGTGCAGTTTCTTCAGTATTTGGTGTAAAATATAATTCAGCAAGATTAAATGCTTGTGGTTCAAAGGTAAGGGCATTTGAATTTTCTAATTTTGCGGCTAGACTACAGTAATCTTTTAAATTATCTTTAATATCTAAAAGCTCCATTTCTGCTTTTCTGTAGTTATACAAACTATTTTTTATAGATAAATCATTGTGCTGCAATTTATTTGAATATTCTAAGTAATTTGAAAGCCCTTTGAGATCAATATTATTTTCTTGTTCTTCAAGTTTTGATTTTAAATTATTTGCAAAATTTAATTGACTAATTAATTCATTCTTTGATTGGTTATAACTTTTTGTTATTTTATCAATGTAATTATTTTTAATAAATAGTGACTGAGAAAATTGATACCCTATTGCATTAGGAACATTGTATTCCCTCTCTACACGCACGATATGTTGCGCATTTCGCATAAATTTTTCAAAGTCAAAATTGCCGTAATTTGCAAATGCTTTGCTAGGAAATAGCAATTCAAAAAAAATTAAATTTATTGAAATTTTTTTTTTCATTTTTCACGCTCTTGCAAAATACTTTTTACTTTCTGAATTGAGGATGTATTAAAGTTCGGCTCTCTTTCAATTTCTTGAAGAATAGTTCTTAGATAGACATCATCAAATTCATACTGATGATAATTACTAGTGCTTTCTGAAGTTTGAAATGAATCACTAGTAGCTGAAATTATTTTGTCTAATAAAGAAACTATTTTCTTAATTTCTCCAACAATTTTCTTGTATTCAATATTTTCTTTAGAATAACTTTTTATAGTTAGTATTTTACTGTAAAGAATATTTAGTTTACTCAAACTATCATTAGCATTAAGTTCATTCATAACCGAAGAATTAATACTAATTAAGTATTGAATATTTTGAATTAATAAACTTAAATTTTCCTGCGCATTTTCTAAATCCATTTGATTTAAAGTTATTAATAATTTTGATATATTTAATTTAATATTATCCATTGAAAAAATAGCATTTTTAGAGCTTTCAATATTTAGTTGAATTTGATTTATTTTTTCTTTTGATTCTTGGTTAAAATCTATTTCAACCTTCTTAATAATAAAATAGCAAGGGGAGTAATATTCTGTAGAAAATGATGTCTTTGGATCAAGATCAATCAATTGCAAACTGTTACCACTTATTTTTAATTTATTATTCCCAGGAATAACATGACGAACACTTATTCCTGAT